>JBBIHT010000001.1:0-24032 GCA_037446845.1 Geothrix sp.
AATCGTCAAGCTGGCCTCCAACGAGAATCCCTGGGGCCCCACTCCGGCCGTGAAGGCCCGTCTCGCCGAGGCCATCCAGGGCACGGAATTCGAAGGCCCAGGCCTGTACCCCGTGAGCGATGGCTACTACCTGCGGAGGCGCATCGCCGAGCGGAAGGGCCTGAGCCTTGACCGCGTGGTGCTGGGCAATGGCAGCAGCGAGATCCTGGAGATGGTGGCCAAGGCCGCCTTCCTGGCCGACGGCAGCGCCGTCATTCCCAGGCACAGCTTTGCCATCTACGGCATCGCCACCCAGACCGCCGGCGGACGCGTCATCGCATCCAGGGCCACGGCCACCGAGCTGGATGTGGACGACATCCTGGGGCAGGTCGCGGAGGACACGCGCCTGGTGTACCTTGGCCATCCCAACAATCCTACGGGCATCCGCTTGGAGAAGGCCCAGCTGGAGCGCCTGGTGCGCCAGCTCCGCGAGGACATCATCCTGGTGGTGGATCAGGCCTATGCCGAATATGAAGACCCGGCCCAGTACCCCGATGCCGCAGCCTACCTGGATGAACGACCCAACCTGTTGGTGCTGCATACCTTTTCCAAGATCCATGCGCTCGCGGCCCTGCGCATCGGCTATGGGCTGGGGTCCGCGGAGCTGGTGCAGTACCTCGAGCGGGTGCGCAGCCCTTTCAACACGAACCACCTGGCCCAGGTGGCCGCGGAAACATCCGTGCAGGATCTGGCCTTCGAGGCCTTCTCCCGCCAGAAGAACACCGAAGCCCGCGCCGCCTTCCTGAAAGAAGCCGCCCACCACCGCTGCCAGCTCTCCGGCACCAGCGGCAACTTCATCCTGCTCGAAAGCGCCTTCCCAGCCGCCGATCTGTTCAAGGAACTGCTGAGGCGTGGCGTCATCGTGCGCCCCATGCAGGGCTACGACCTCCCGCACCACATCCGGGTCACCTTCGGCAAGCCCGACGAGATGGACGCCTTCTGGAAAGCCATCGCACCGCTCCTGGACGGCGGCTGCTGAGTGGTGCAGGTTGCAACTGAAATCGAGCGGCTGCGCGCCCTGCTGGCCCAGGGTTCCCTGGCAGAGGGACGCCAGGGACTTGAGACCCTCCGCGGCCGGTACCGCCAGGACCCTGGCGCCTTCGACCCCACTTCCATCGCAGCCCTGAAGTCCCTGGCGGCGGGGCTGGAAGGAGGAGGTGAGCTGGAAGCGACCCTGAAGTCCACCTTCGGCTACGGCGCCTTCCGGCCCGGGCAGCGGCCGATCATCGAGGCCCTTCTCCAGGGCCGCGATGTGCTGGGCATCATGCCCACCGGCGCAGGCAAGTCCCTCACCTTTCAGTTGCCGGCCCGACTGATGGGCGGCGTGACCCTGGTGGTCTCGCCCCTCATCGCCCTCATGAAAGACCAGGTGGATGCCCTCACCGAGGCTGGACTGCGGGCCTCCTTCCTGAACTCGAGCCTGGACGCCGAGGGACGCCGCGAGCGGATCCGGGCCCTGAAGCAGGGTGAGCTGGAACTCATCTATGCCGCCCCCGAGGGCCTGGAGCTCTATCTGGCCGACCTGCTTCGGGAGGTGGACCTGCGCCTCATCGCCGTGGACGAGGCCCACTGCATCAGCCACTGGGGCCATGATTTCCGCCCGGCCTATCGCACCCTGGCCGGGCTGAAACAGCGGTTCCCGCGGGTCCCCATCCTGGCCCTCACTGCCACTGCCACGCCCGAGGTGCGCCGGGACATCATCGCCCAGCTGGCACTCCAGCAACCCCTGGAGGTGCGGGGCTCCTTCTTCCGGCGCAACCTGCGCATCTGCGCCTACCGCAAGGGTAGCGAGGGCCAACCGCCCGTGCAAGAGGCACTCCTCCGCCTGGTGCTGGCCCGCCGCGGCGAAAGCGGCGTCATCTACTGCCTCTCCCGCAAGGCCGTGGAATCCACCACCGCCTACCTGATTGGCCAGGGTATCCGGGCGGCGGGCTACCATGCCGGCATGACGGCCGAGGCCCGTTCCCGTGCCCAGGAGACCTTCCAGCGGGATGATGTGGATGTGATCGTCGCCACCGTGGCCTTCGGCATGGGCATTGACAAGAGCAACATCCGCTATGTGATCCACCGGGACATGCCCAAGAGCATCGAGGGCTGGTACCAGGAGATCGGCCGCGCCGGCCGGGATGGCGCCGATGCCGATTGCATCATGTTCTACGGCTGGGGTGATGTCCTCAGCTACGACCGCTTCACCGATGGTCTGGACGCAACTCTGGCCCAGGCCCAGCAGCGGCAGACCCGTGATCTCTTCCGCCTGGCGGATTCCACCCGCTGCCGCCACCAGGCCCTGCTGGCGCATTTTGCGGAGGACATGGCGCCCTGCGTAGGTTCCTGCGACATCTGCGCGGGCCTCGACCCCATGAAGACCGCTCCGCCCCCACCCCGGAGCAAGCGCGGCACTCCCCGGGGCGAGCGCCCGCCGGTGCCCGAAGGTCCGGTGGAAGGCGAGGAGGCGCTTTATCGTTCCCTCAAGGCCCTGCGCAAGCAGCTGGCCGATGCGCGCCAGGTGCCCGCCTATGTGATCTTCACGGACGCGACCCTCCAGCAGATGGCCCGCTTCCGGCCAGGAACCGAATCGGAGTTCCTGGCGCTGAGCGGCGTGGGGCCAAGAAAGCTGGAACAGTACGGTGCCGCCTTCCTGGAGATTCTGCGCCTGGCGGACTGAGGCAGACCGGATCGGCAGCGGCTCGTCGTGGACCCCAGGTCCTTGAAGAAATTGCTTCCCACAATGAAAAAATAGAGGTGTGAATTTCTTTATATACTCGTGTATCTTCTTTGTGTCACTCGACGCGAGGTGAACCCATGAGCTTTCAGGATCGCATCCGGGATACCGCCCGCCTGGCCTTCAACCTCGGCAACAACTGGATCAGCCTCGCGGGCACCACACTCACCACCAGTTCCGCCGTCACGCTGCTCTGGTTCTGGTTCATGGAGATCACCAGCTCCCGGCCCGTGCATCCCTATGCGGGCCTTGTCCTCTATCTGGCCCTGCCGGTCCTTTTCGTCATTGGCCTGATCCTCATCCCCGTGGGCATCTTCCGGGAGCGCCACCGCCGGCGCCTGGCCGGTGAGGAGCCCACGCCCCTGCAGGCCATTGACTGGGGCCAGCCCATGGTGCATCGCATGCTGCTGATCCTGGCTGGGCTCACCTTCGTCAATGTGGCCCTGCTGGGCACGGCCAGCCTGAAGGGTGTGGAATACATGGATTCAAACCGCTTCTGCGGCCTCACCTGCCACAAGGTGATGTCCCCGGAATACGGCGCCTTCCTGGAATCTCCCCATTCCCGGGTGGGCTGTTCCCAGTGCCACATCGGCCACGGAGCCCCTGCCCTGGTGCGAGCCAAGATCAGCGGCACCCGCCAGCTCTTCGCCGTCACCTTCGGCACCTATTCCCGCCCCATTCCAAGCCCGGTGGAAAACCTGCGCCCGGCCCGGGAGACCTGTGAGGAATGCCACTGGCCCCAGAAATTCCATGACGACAAGCTGCTGGTCCGCACCAAGTACGCCGAGGACGAGGCCAACACGCCCTCCACTTCCATCCTGCTGCTCAAGATCGGAGGCCACACGCCGAATGGCACCACCGGCATCCACGGCCGCCATCTGAATGGCGGGGAGCGCATCACCTACCTCAGCACCGATGACCGTCGCCAGGAGATTCCCAGGGTTTCCTATCGTGGGGATGACGGCAAGATCGTGGAGTACGCCACCGAGGATTTTGCCAAGCTGCCCAAGGAAAGACTCGCCAAGGCGGTGGAACGGAGCATGGACTGCATTGACTGCCACAATCGCCCCACCCACGCCTTCGAGTTGCCCGACCGGGCCCTGAACAAGGCCCTGGCCTCGGGCCGCATCAGCACCGGCCTGCCTTTCATCAAGAAGCAGGCCCTGGCGTTGCTGAAGGTGGACTACCCCGACCAGAAGACCGCCGCCGCGAAGATCCCGGTGGCCATCACCGACTTCTACCGAAATAGCTATCCCGAAGTGTTTCGCGCCCGGCGGGGTCAGGTGGACCAGGCCGCGGAGGCGGTGAAGGCCATCTATCTGCGCAATGTCTCGCCGGAGATGAAACTCACCTGGGGCACCCATCCCAACAACATCGGGCACGAGGATTCGGTGGGCTGCTTCCGCTGCCACGATGGCAGCCATAGTACGACCGATGGCCGCGCCATCAAGGCTGATTGCGATACCTGCCACACCATCCTGGCCCAGGACGAGAAGGATCCCAAGGTGCTCAAGGACCTCGGCATGAAGTGATGGCACGGTGGAGCGTCGGCCCTCACAATCAAGTCATGCCAAGCCCCGCCCTGCCACTGATCGCCATTGACGGCCCCTCGGGCGTGGGGAAATCCACCACCGCCCGTCGCGTGGCCCAGCGCCTGGGCTGGGAGTACCTGGATACGGGCGCCATGTACCGCGCCGCCGCCCTGGCGGTTCAACGGCAGGGTCTGGCACTCCAGAATCGGGAGGCCCTGGAGGACCTGCTCGCCCACCTGGACCTGGCCCAGGAGGGCCAGCGGATGTTCCTCGGCGGCGAGGATGTGAGCGAAGCCATCCGCTCCCAGGAAGTCACGCGACTCGTCACCCCGGTGAGCGCTGACCCCCGCGTGCGGCAGGTGCTGGTGGACCAGCAGCGACGCCTGGGCGCCCGGGGCCGCTGGGTGGTGGATGGCCGGGATATCGGCACCGTGGTGTTCCCCCTGGCCTGCTGCAAGATATTCCTCACCGCCAGCCCCCGGGCCAGGGCCCTGCGACGGTTCCTGGAACTGGAAGCCAAGGGCCAGCAGCCGGATCTCGAGATCGTCCTGGCGGAGCTCCAGAGCCGCGACCAGGCCGATTCCACCCGCGCCGTGGCACCCCTGCGCCCCGCCGGGGATGCCGTTCATCTCGATTCCAGCGCCATGACCCTGGACCAGGTGGTGGACTGGATCGTGGCCAAGCACGGGGCCCATTCGCAGAACTTCTCAGCGGGCATACCCTGGGCTTAGCCGACACCCCCACCCACCGCCCGGGCCTGGCCCGCAGTGACTCGGAACAGGGGGATGATGCCGGGAAGCGGAAAGGACCTCTGCCGCTGAGGGTGCCGCTCAGGCCTTCGGATCCTTGCGGGTCACATCCCGCACCCAGGTGAAGGCCGCCACGGTGGCGGGCATGCCCATGGTGCCGGCGGCCAGGGCGACCACCTGTTCGAGCTCAGCCTCGCTGATTCCGGCGGACACGGCCTTGCGCACGCTCGCATGCACCGCCCCTTCACGCAGGCACCCGATGGCCACCCCCAGCTTGACGAGCCGCTGGGTCTTCTCGTCAAGTGGCCCCGTGGATCCCGCCTCATGGAGGGCATCCCAGGCTTCGGCCAGCTTGGGGAACCGCGTCACGAAATCCTTGTACTTCTTGGGGGGATCGCTCTGCATGCGGGTCATCACAACTCCGTTCGAAGGGGTGAAAAAGGCCTGTGGCCCCGGCCTGAGCCGGGGCCACAAGTTTACAGCACAAGGCCGCTACAGCTCTTCGGTGATGGCCTTGGAGGCCTTCTTGAATTCCTGGATGCCCTGGCCCAGGGACTTGCCCAGCTGGGGCAGCTTGGAGGGGCCGAAGAAGATCAGCAAGGCCAGCCCGATAAGCAGGATTTCCGTCATGCCGAGGTTGCCCATGGAAGCCTCCTAGAAGGAAATCTGGAACTGCGCCAGGAGGGTATCTCCGCCCTGTTCGCCAGTCTGGCCGGGGCCGGGCTTCAGGAAATTCTTGCTGCGGGAGATGTAGTTCAGCTTCAGGTTCGCGGCCTTCGCCTTGCCGGGGTTCAGTGCATAGGTGTACCCGCCGACCAGGATCGTGAACTTGGGGGAGTAGTCCCCGGCGGCGGTCACATAGGGATTGGTGGCACCGTACCACTGGTCGCCGGAGTTGTAGTTGAGGAGGTCATAGCGCAGGCCGAAGGTGTGGCGGGCCATTGTGTAGGAGCCGGTCAGCACGAGGCCCATGAACTTCTGGTCCAGGTGTTCCCGGGCCGCTGCGCCCGCCGTGCCCACGGAGGGGAAACGGCGACCCAGGGTACCGGTGATGGCCTCGGCGGCTCCGTACCAGGTGGCGTCCTGGTACTGGTAGTAGGCACCGAACTGCCGGGTCTGGTCCTTGTTGTCCAGGATTTCCGGCGCGGCGGGAGCCGGCGTCCCCGCGAAGGTCTTGGCAACCAGGGCGCCCTTGTCGGCTTGATCCGTGCTGCCCGCCATGGTGTAGAACCCGAAGGAGTGGGCCTTGCCATAGGTGAACTCCAGGCGGCCCGCGAAGTCCTTCTGGGCGTTGCTGTCCTGGTTCTTCCCCTGGCCGTTGAACACGCCGATGGAGGCCTTGCCGGCGAGGCCCTTGGCCTCCCCGAACCCATAGGTGGCCACCACGCCGCGGTCGCGCACATCGCCAAAGGCATTGCCCATCTGCGAACGATCAATGAACTGCAGGGTGGCGGAGGAGGCCATGCCTTCCAGGGTCTGGAGCGACTTGAACTGCCCGATGCTAAAGGACAGGGCTGGCGTGGCCTTCCAGGTGATGGCGGCATCCTGGAGGATGCTGTTGGTCGTGGAGGGGCTGATGGCCGGGTCAATCATGACCGCCCAGGACACATCCTCCAGGACATCGCCCTGGAACTTCAGTTCCGTGCGGCGGATGTCGAAGCCGTTTTCCTTGAACTGGGCGCGATAGCCGTTGAAGTACTTGGCGGTGCCGCCATTGGTGCGCAGGTTGCTATCCAGCATCTGGGAGTACCAGACCTGGACGAGGCCGGAAATCTTGGGGGCCTGGGCCTGAAGCAGGCCGCCCGCCATGGCAAGGCTGAGAATTGTGAGGGTACTTCGGCGCATGAAATCTCCTTGGCTCCGATGGGAACCAGCATGGGTGGTAATGGGGCAGCCCTACCTCGCATCGCTGTCGAGGGGGTGCGTTGCTTGGGTATGTCTGATTGGGCCCCTCGAAGGCGGTCCAGCAAGTTACGAGTAAGTCGTCGTCACGAACTAACCTTCCCCGAACCTGGGGCCTAGGCGTGAACCAGGTTCACGCGGCTGTCGTAGAAGGACACGCTGCCGCCGATGGGATCGGTCATGGGCGCGTTCTTCAGGGCGGGATCAATCTTCATGGCGGCATTGGGGCAAAGGCCCGTGGCGCGGCGGGCATCGCCCTTGATCACCGTGCCATCCACGGTGGCATCTGAGGCGCCGTAGCCCCAGTGGCCGAAGGACCAGGAAACCGCCACCACATCGGGCACCATGCCTTCCACGGCCTTGATCTTGCCGACCATGTCCTTGGGTTCCCGATTGGGCAGGTGCCACTTGCCATCCGGGCAGGACTTGGAAACCAGGCGAGCCTGTTCGCCGTCCTTGAAGCCCAGCTGCTCGGCCGTCTTCACATTGATCAGGAAGTAGTTCTCGGGAAGGATCGAACTGAGCCAGTAGTCGGTGGGCAGCGTCCTGGACTGGCCTCCCAGAATGTCCTTGTAGGTGATCAGGTGCAGGGGCTGGCCGGGATCCATCGCTGCGTGGCCTGCAGCGTCTTCCACTTCCGTGAAGGACGGCGAACCCAGGAACCGCTTGCCGGTGAACGAGTGGCGGCCCTTGGCGACCGCTTCGCAGTAGAGGTTGAACTGCTTGCCGTACTTCTTGACCAGGGTGCCCTTGGGATTGACCACTTCGGGATTCCAGTCGGCCCAGCGGCCGCCGCGGTTGAGTACTGTGATGGTGCGCTTCCACTTGTCGGTGCCGATGGCCTTTTCCCAGCGCTGGGCGGTGAAGGCGCTGGGTGCAAGGTGTCTGCGGGCATGCAGGAAGGTCTTCATCTCCTCGGCGGTGGCCTCCGGGACTTCGTCCCCGGGCTTGTCGCCCATGGCCATGTTAGCGGCCAGCTTCAGGTACCAGTCCTCCTGGCGGGTCAGGTCGAGGCCCTTGCCGAAACCATCCGGCCCGAACCCGGGCAGCTTCAGTCTCTCAGCGAAGGCCAAGGCCAGGGCTTCGAAGGAACAGTGCATCTGCTCCCCGTTTACGGTCACCACCTCGGTGAGGGGCGTGATGATGGGCTGGCGGAACTTGGACACCGGGTAGGGCACATCCGGGGAGGCGTGGGGCGTAGCGAACCGTTCCCAGATCGCAGTGTCGGGGAACACATAATCCGCATACATGCTGGTCTCGCCCAGCACGATATCCGTAGCGAAGAACAGCGGAAGCTTCTCGGGATCAGCCAGGATCTTGAGATTTTCCTGGCCGGCCGGAACGGACAACCCGGGCGTTCCCATATGGAGCCACAGGGCCTTCACGCCATAGGGGTAGCCATCCGCGGCCGAAGGCAGGGCCTCCTGGTAGACATTGCTGGTGAAGGGGAACCAGGGCCGCTTGGCCGGATAGCTGGTGAACAGGGTGGAGTGCTCAAAGGAAGCACCCTCCCGGGTGACCTTGAGCCCGAAGGTCGTCAGCTTGCCCGGCTGGTGCTTGTTCACATCGAACTGACCCGCATGCTTGTCGCCGAACTCGTGCCAATGCCCACCCCCCTCGGACAGACCACCCTTGTGGTCGGCATTGCCCAGGAGGGTGTTGAGGGCGATGAAGGTCTGGATGTTGTAGTAGCCGTTGGTATGCTGGGCCGCGCCGCGGTAGAACTCCACCGCCGCCTTCTTCCCGTGCGAGGTGAGTTCCTTGGCGACCGCCTCGATGTCAGCCACGGGAATGCCGCAAAGCTCGGACCACTGGGCCATGGAGCGCGAGAAGGCCTCCTCTTTCAGGAGCGTGAAGGAAGTCTTTACCTGAAGGCCGCTGAGGGTGCCAGCGAACTCCAGATCGCCCACGACGGCATGGCCAGCATCATCCGCCTTGCAGGCCACGGGCTTGCCGCCGGACACGGCCACGAACTGGTCATGGTCGCCCAGGTTCAGGTCCGAGGCGCGCAGCAGGGCGCCAGGGCCATCCTGCTCGATCTTCACCAAATGGCTCGCGTTGGACCAGGTGGTTTCCCCGGCTGCCTTGGCGGCAGCCTTGTTGGCGGCGCCCAGATACTTGGCATCGTACCGGTGGTTTTCGATCATCCAGCGGATCATGGCCAGGGCCAGGGCGGCATCGGTGCCCGGCTTGACGGGCAGCCATTTCCAGGCCTTGGCGGCGGACTTGCTCATGCGGGGATCCACCACCACCACCTTCAGCTTCCCGCTGGCCAGGGCTTCCGTGACCTTGGGCGCCATGGCCGGGGGCCCGAAGTTGGCCTCGATGAAGCCGGTCCCGAAATACATGATGAATTCCGAATTGAAGGAATCCGGCTTCATGTGCGTAATGCCGCCGGACCACTTGCCCGCCGCGTACTGGTGGGTGGCCTGCTGGTAGGAAATGTGGTGGGACTGCTCGCAGATCGAGGTGTGCTCGATGAGGTTCTGGGAGCCGAAGCCGCCGTACATCCAGCGCTTGCCGAACTCGACGCGGCCGTGCTCGATGCGGCCCCACATGGCCAGGAACTGATTGTTGCGGGGGCCCAGGTCGGGATGCTCGGGATCAATGAGCACCTCCAGATGGGCCGCGTGCCGCGTCTTGAAGTCGGCCACCTTCAGCTTGCCTTCGGCCACTTCCTTGGCGTCCTTGGCCATGGCGGCCGATACCTTGGCATCGGCCAGGGCGCGGATTTCACGAAGACCGGGCACATGGCGGTGCTCGCCGAGGTGCTTGAACAACTGGCCACCGTTGACGATCTCGTCCACAGCCTTGTCGAAGGCAATGACCTCCCACTGGTTGCTGCCCCGGGGCCCCTTGCGCTTCAGCACCTTGACGACGCGATAGGGATCGTAGAGGGTCTGGACGCCCGCCTGGCCTTTGGGACACAGCAGGGCATCCACCTTGGCGGAACGGCTCAGGGGCGTGTTGTAGGGCAGATTGGGGAAGAGGTTTTCGCTGTAGGGATTGCCGTCAATCTTCACGGCCACGCCGTTGAGCACCTTGACCTTGATGGGGCAGGCCGTGTGGCACTGCAGGCAGGCGGAGTAGATGACGCTGGTTTCCCCGGCCAGCGGGTAGCCCGCGCCCTGGCCATGGCGTTCTCCGGCCAACAGGCCGAAGGCGTTGTTGATCTGGCTCATCAGCAGGCCCGACCCGCCCAGGAAGGCGCTGGATTTCAGCACCGTGCGGCGGGACAGCTCCTGGTTGAAGAAGGAATTCTCCTGGTTTTCCACGGGAACCTCGTGCTGGGTCATGGCTTCACCTCCCCTCATGGCATTCGAAACAGTTGGCAGGCGTGGCCGCCGAAAGGCTGGAACGATCCTGGGCACCGAGGTAGTGGACCCGGGGCTTGGTCCCCTGGTTGGCCATCAGATCGAAGGGCTTTTCCTTGCGGAGCAGTTCGGACACCAGGCTGTTGGAATCGTTGGCGTCGCCGAAATACATGGCCCGGCCGATGCAGGTGGACACACAGGCGGGCAGCATGCCTGCGTCCAGGCGATGGTTGCAGAAGGTGCACTTGCGGATCGTGCCCTTCAGCTCGTCGTGCTTGCGCGTGAGCTGCTTCCCGTTCTCGTAGAAGTCCCGCGTCTCGTAGGGCTCCAGCACCGGCGTGTGGTCGGTGTAGTGGCCGCCCTTGTCCTCGACGATGGCGTAGTAGGGGCAGGCCTTCTTCGCCGCCTCGTTGGCCTGGGGGTGCTTGGCCAGCAGGTCGTAGTGGAACTCGACGATGCCGTCCCTGCGCTTGGTGATGGCGCCCTTGGCGACCTGGTTGGCGGCCTTGATGCAAGGCGCATGGTCACAGTGCTGGCAGTTGGCTGGCATGAACCAGCGGTTCAGGTTCGGGAAGGAGCCCTGCTCGGTCTCGAACACCTTGCGGTAAGAGGTGCCGGGAGGACAGACATTCTCCGCCGTGCAGGAGACGGCGCAAGCATGACAACCGACGCACTTGCGCACATCAATCACCATGGTCCAGGACCGTTTGCCGATCGGCTTCGCGAGGGCCTTGTCCAGGTCCTCGTGCATTCGTAAGACCTCATTCAGCGCCATGGGCGTCTCCTTTTGGCTGAGGGAATGAAATGGAGGGTTCAGGATTCAGGACCAGGCGGCCGAAAGCGGGCACATCCAAAGATCCCGGTGCAAAAGTGCAGGTCCCACAACATTGATATCCACCGGGTAAGCAATTCGATTTCCGCGATAGATGAATACAGGATGGCCTAGGGTTTTATTTGGTCAATGATCTTGTGATTGTCATCACGAGGACCCTGATGGGCCCTTATTGGCACAGGATTCCAGGCCGAGCCCCGCCTGGAAGCACGATCCCCTGGCAACGCTGGCGTTGACGGCTGGCATGATTCTGAAAAAATCGCAGGGTAGGCCGTTGCCGAGGAGGATCGTGCTACCCCTGTCCCATTCCACTGGCTACGCCATCCAGGCCCTGAGTTGCCTGGAGGAGCCCGCCGGGCAGCCCTACCTAGTCCGGGTCGTGGCCGAATGCACCGGCATCTCCCCCAGTTTCCTGTCCAAGGTGATGCAGCGACTCGCCTCCGGCGGCCTCATCATCGCCCGCAGGGGCAGGAACGGCGGGGTGACCCTCGCCCGGCCCCGGGCCGAGATCACCCTCTACGATCTGGCGATGGTGATGGATGGTGCCACCTGGCGCGATCACTGTGTCATGGGGCTGAAGGACTGCTCGGATGAAGCCCCCTGCGAACTCCATGCCCCGTGGAAGCACTGCCTGGAGCCCCTGCTCGAGCGGATGAAACGCCTGACCCTGGCCCAGATGGCCACCCGGCACACGCAGTGCTCAGATCGCTGCCGGGCCATCCTCTCCCGGAAGGCCCAAGCCCCAGGCCACTCCTGTTCCTGCTGCGAGGGGGAGTAGGCAGCCAGCAGCCCCGGTGCGCCGCCCGGGCCTCAGGCGAGCAGGGATTGGATCCGCCGCCAGGGGCCGATATTCGCCACCTGCTGGAAGCCTTTCCGGCGCAGGAGCGCGGCCGCGAACCCACTGCGGCTGCCCGTTTCGCAGCAGACCAGCACCGGCCGGTGTGAATCCAGCTCCTGGACGCGGCGGTCCAATTCATCCAGCGGAATATTCACCGCCCTGGGGTGGGAGCTGGTGTTGAACTCGGCCATGGTGCGCACATCCACGACCTGCGCGCCCCCCGCCAGCATGGCCTTCACATCCGCGGTGGCGGCGGAGCGGCGGTTCCAAAGCAGGTAGGCCACCCCCGCCAGGGGAAGGAGGTAGATCCAGGGAAACGGCATCAGGCCCCCGCGCTCTGGAGGGCGGCCACCAGCGTGGGGACCGGCTGGACGCCCACCATGCGCTGCTGGATCCTGCCATCCTTGAGGATCACCAGAGTCGGAATGTTCTGCACACCGAACTCCGCGGCGAGCTGGGGCTCCTCGTCCACATTCACCTTGGCGATGACAGCCTTGTCCCCCATGGTCCTGGCAACCTCGTCCAGCATGGGGCCCTGCATGCGGCAGGGTCCACACCAGGGCGCCCAGAAATCAATGAGGACCGGCAGGGACTTGGCCACCATTTTCGGAAAGGCGGCGGCCCCGACATGAAGCACTTCGGCCATAACGGCACTCCTCTGCGTGGATGAATCGAATCAGCGGGCGGCGGCCCAGATGAGGCCCAGAACCGCACCATAGGCCATGGTCCGGAGCGGCGTGGCGGTCAGCGGGCAGGCGCCCGTGCCGCAACCCACCACGCGGTGCCAGGCATAGCCGAGGGCCCCGCCGACGAGCGTCCCCAGGGCCAGGCGAAGGGCCAGGGCCTTCACCGCGAACACCCCACGCCCGCGCCTTCCGGCACGCCCAGCTTGCGGAGGATGGTGGACATCAGGCACCAGTTGGTGAGGCCGCTCTGCAGCAGGTTGGCGCCCACGAAGGCCGTGAACCACAGCCAGTTGGGGTTATGGAAGCGGGCCAGGGCTAGGCTCAGCAGAATGAAGATTCCAGCAATGAAATGCACGAGACGGTCAACGGTCACTGGGGACTCCTATTCGAAGGGGGTCGAGGCAGCCTGGCGCTGAAGATCCGCGGCACGGCCACGGCGGGCGACCAGATAGTAGAGGACGGGCACTGAGGGAATGGAGAGCAGGGTCGAGGCAATGGCGCCCGCCATGAGGCTGATGGCCAGCCCCTGGAAGATGGGATCCGCCAACATCACCAGCGAGCCCACGATGACGGCGGCGGCGGTGAGCAGGATGGGGCGGAAGCGCACCACGCCCGCCTCTTCCACGGCGGCCTCCAGAGCCATGCCTTCCTTCAGCTTCAGCTCGACGAAATCCACCAGGATGATGCTGTTGCGCACGATGATGCCCGCCCCGGCGATGAAGCCGATCAGGCTCGTCGCCGTGAAGAACGCACCCGCCAAGCCATGGGCTGGAATGATGCCGATGAGCGAGAGAGGAATCGGCACGAGAATCACCCAGGGGATCTCGAAGCTCTCGAACCACCCCACCACCAGCACGAAGATCAGCACCAGCACCGCGGCGAAAGCCATGCCGAGATCCCGGAAGACTTCCAGGGTGATGTGCCACTCGCCGTCCCACTTCATGATGAGGTTCTCGGTGTGCTCAGGATGGGCGAGACCCAGGCGCACCACTTCCGCACCGCCGGTGCCCTTCAGCTGGTTGATCTGCTTGTTGAGGGCCGCCAGCGCATAGACGGGGCTTTCGATGGCGCCCGCCAGGTCCGAGAACACATAGGACACGGGCATGAGGTTCTTGTGGAAGATCACGGGCACCTCGTTGCCAGGCACCACCGTGACCAGCTCGCGGATGGACACCATGCCGCGGGCGCCGGGGACATTGAGCTGGAGCAGCTGGTCCAGCCGCTGCCGCTTGTCCGCCGAGAGCTGCACCACCACGGGCACCT
The DNA here is from genome assembly GCA_037446845.1 of Geothrix sp. GTDB lineage: Bacteria > Acidobacteriota > Holophagae > Holophagales > Holophagaceae > Geothrix. The sequence goes on from JBBIHT010000001.1 coordinate 13,878, forward strand.
GGCTGGAGCCGCGCAGCACATGGAAGGCCCCGGCCTGGTGGCCATAACCCGCCATGTAGAGGGTCTGCATCACATGGGCGGGGGCGACGCCGTGGAGCGCGGCCTTCTCCCGGTCCAGCACGAGGCTGATCTTGGGGTTGGTGGGATTGAGGGTGGAATCCACATCCACGATGCCGTCCACCCGTTTGAAGGCCTGGAGCACTTCCCCGGCCAGGCGGTTCCGCTCCGCCTCCGTGGGCCCGTACACTTCCGCCACGATGGTGTCCATGACCGGCGGTCCCGGAGGAATCTCCACCAGCTTCATGCGAGCGCCCACGGCCTTGGAGATTTTCTCCAGTTCCGGTCGCAGGCGGACGACGATCTCGTGGCTCTGTTCCTTGCGGTCGTGCTTGGACACCAGGTTCACTTGGACATCCACCATCTCCGATTCCTGGCGCAGGAAGCTGTGGCGAACCATGCCCACGAAGGTGAAGGGCGCGGCCTCGCCGGCATAGACCTGCACATCCTTGACGGTGGCTTCCTGCAGCAGGCGCCGGGCGATGTCCTGGCCCGCCGCGAGGGAATCTTCCTTGGGCGTTCCCGCCGGGAGGTCCAGCTGCACCATGAACTCCGACTTGTTGTCGAAGGGCAGCATCTTCACCTTCACCACGCCCAGTCCCACCAGGGACAGGGCGCCCAGGAGCAGCAGCACCATCCCGCCGAAGAAGGCCCAGCGCACCGTCGGCTGGCCCAGCAGGGCCCGCATGACTCGGCGGTAGAGGGCCGTCAGGCGGGTGTCCGGCGCCACTTCGGCATCCTTCTCTGGCCTGTCGTGGAGCGGTTCCGGCGCGGCGGTCTCAGGTGTCGCTGGATGGAGACCCGTCTCGTCCGTTTCTGGGAGATGGGCTTCCTTCTGGAAGGCGTGGAGCGCCGCCCAGGGGCTGATGACGAAGGCGATGACGAGGCTGAACAGCATGGCCACGCTCGCGCCCACGGGGATGGGCCGCATGTAGGGGCCCATGAGCCCGCGCACGAAGGCCATGGGCAGGATGGCGGCGATTACCGCGAAGGTGGCCAGGATCGTGGGATTGCCCACTTCGTCCACGGCCTCGATCACGGTGGTGGCGAAGCTCTTGCGGTGGCCCGGCAGGTGCATGTGCCGGTGGATGTTCTCCACCACCACGATGGCGTCATCCACCAGGATGCCGATGGAGAAGATGAGCGCGAAGAGCGTGACGCGGTTCAGCGTGTAGCCAAACAGGTAGGTGATGAGCAGCGTGAGGGCCAGGGTCACGGGCACGGCTACGCCCACCACGATGGCGCTGCGCCAACCCATGGCCAGGAGGATCAGCGCAATGACGCTGAGAGTCGCGATGAGCAGGTGCTCGATCAGCTCGTTCGATTTGTCCCCGGCCGTCTCGCCGTAGTTGCGGGTTACGGTGACCTTCAGGTCGTGGGGAATGAGGTTGCCGCGCAGGGCATCCACCTTGGCCAGCACCTGCTCGGCCAGGGCCGTGGCGTTAGTGCCGGCGCGCTTCGAGAGGGTCACGGTGACCGCAGGCTGGAAGCCCGGCTGGCCCTTCGCCGCATAGAGCACCATGCTCGGCTCGGGCTCGGGCCCGTCCGTCACCTTGGCCACATCGGCCAGGTAGATGGGACGGCCGTTGCGGACGCCCACCACCAGGCGCTTCAGTTCGTCCGACTGCAGGACGAAGCCCGTGGCTTCCAGCTCAGTGCGCTGGCCGTGGTCCACCAGGGCGCCCGCGGGCAGCTGGGCCTCGGCGGACTGGATGGCGGGCTGCAGCTCGCCAATGGCCATGCCGAGGCCACGCAGGCGGTCGGGATCGGGTTCGATGCGCACCATGCGGCGCGCGCCACCGATGACCTTCACCTGGGCGGTGCTGGGCACATCGGAGAGTTCCCGGGCCAGCACTTCGCCAACCTTCCGCAGCTGCCCTGGCGTTTCCATGGCGCCGTCGCCATGGAGCGTCAGCGACAGGAAGGGCACATCGTCAATGGTCTGCAGCTTGACGATGGGCTTCATGGCCCCCGGCGGCAGCAGCTGGGGATTGGCCGCCAGCTCCTGGTGGATCTTCACCAGGCTGGGTTCCTGGGGCTCGTTCACCTTGAAGCGCACGGTGATGAGCGCCATGCCGGGCCGGCTCATGCTGTAGAGGTATTCCACGCCGGGGATGCCCCAGAGGCAGCGCTCCAGCGGCACGGTGACCTGGCTTTCGATCTCCTTGGGGCTCGCGCCGGGCATGGGCACATAGAGATCCACCATGGGGACGATGATCTGCGGTTCCTCCTCGCGGGGCGTGAGCACGACGGCGAGGATGCCGAGCATCAGCGACGCCAGCACGATGAGCGGCGTCAACTTGCTGCGGAGGAAGCCCTTGGCCATCCTTCCCGCAAGGCCCAATTTCAGATCACCTTCCATGGTTCACCCCGGAAGCGAATTCGATGGGCTGACCATCCTGGAGGGCGCCGGGGCGGTCGATGACCTTCTCGCCATCCTTCAGACCGGAACGGAGGGTCACGAAGTCGCCCGAGGCCTCACCCACCGAGAGCCAGCGCAGCTCCGCGTGGCCATCCTTGGCGACAAAAACACCCGTGAGCTCGCCGCGATGAATCAAGGCGCTGGCGGGCACCGCGAGGCCGGAGGCCTCCAGGCCCGGCACCTGGAGGCGGGCGAAGGAGCCCTGGCGAAGGCCCTTGGGCTTCAGCACCTTGGCGCGCAGCGTGCCCTTGTGGCTGTAGGGATCGCCCCCCTGGGCCAAGGCCGTGATCTGGGCCTCGCCCACCACGCCCTCGGTTTCGAAGGGCACCTTGGCGCCGATCTTGAGGCCCTTGGCCTCGGCATCGGACAGCGTGGCCACCAGTTCCTGCTCGCCATCGCCCACCAGCTCGACGAGGGGCATGCCGGGGCCCACGAAATCGCCTTCGTTCACCTTGCGCGACTGGATGACACCGGAAAAGGGCGCGCGGATCTGTGTGTAGGCGATGTTCGCCTTGAGCGCGGTGACACCGGCCTGGGCCTGGGCCACCTGGGCCTCCACCTGCTCCAGCTCCGCGAGGGTGCTGGCCTTCTGGGCCTGCAGGGCCTGGATGCGGCGATGGTGCGCCTGAATGGCGGCGAGGCCTGTCTCCGCGGCCTTCAGCTGGCCTTGGAGATCCTCGTCACCCAGGGAAATCAACAGGGTGCCCGCGGCGACCCGCTGGCCCTCTTCCACCAGCACGCGCTTCACCTGCGCCGCCATGCGGGTGGACAGCATGGCCGTGCGGCTCGATTGCAGGGTGGCGGCCACCCAGCCGCCGCCGAGGGGAGCGCCCTCGCTCACCAGGGAGACAGCCACCTTCGGGAGTGCCTTGGCCTCGGATTTCGCCTCCTGGTGGCCACAGGCCAGGGTTCCCAACAGGGCGCCCGCAAGAACGAGGTTTGATACGACGGGCTTCATGGATTCACTCCTTCGACGGGTTGGCCAGTGGCGAGGTCCAGAGCCGCGCGGCTAGCGCGGAGATCGTAGAGGCTCTGGAGGATGAGGGTGCGGGCGCCCTGCACGGCGGCGTCGGCATCCAGCACTTCGATGAGGGGCAGCAGGCTTTCCTTGTAGCGGGCTTCCCGCAGGCGCTTGGATTCCAGCGCCGCGGCAAGGGATTCCTTGGCAGCGGCCACCCGGGCTTCGGCGGCGGTCACGGCTTCCCGGGCCACCCGCACCTCGTGCTCCGCCTGCTGCTGCTTGAAGCTGCGCATCTCGGAAGCGGCGCGGGCCTGGGCATTGGCCACCTGGATCTTCGCCCGGTCCGGGGCGGAGAACACCTTCCACTTGAGGCCAACGCCAGCCCAGGTCCAGTTGCCCTTGTCCGACCAGGAATGGTGCAGCGTGCCCGCACCCAGTTCCAATCCGACCTCAGGAAGGTTCGCGCCCTTGGCGGACTTGGCGCCTTCCTGCGCGGCCTTGGCCTGCAGGTCCGCAGCCACCAGGTCGCCCCGGGTCGCGCTCGCGGCCCTGCTGACGGGAGCCGAGGATTCGAGCGGTGTGCCGAGGGGGCCTTCCACGGGCCCGGAGCCCGTGAGGAGACCAAGGCCCGAGCGGGCTGCCAGCACCTGTTTCTGCACTTCCGCGCGCTGGGCCATCACCTGGGCATGAGCCGCCTTCAGCCGCTGGCGCTCGGATTCGAGCATGAGGCCCTGATCCACCCGAGCCCCCACGAAGGATTCAAGGCCCTCGATCCAGGTGAGGGTGTCATCTACCCAGGCACGGGCCTGTTCGGCCACCTGGATGCCGAAGTAGGCTTCCACCACCATGCGGGCGGTTTCCTGCTGCCGGCGCTCCTGGCTGGCCTGTTCCGCCTGGAACATGAACTCGCCCGCGCGACGGGCCGCGGCCAAACGGCCGCCCGTATAGAGGGGCTGCTGCACGACGGCGGAGCCGCCGTAGGCGCCAATGGCATCCGGGTGATTCAGGGTCGCGGGGTTGAAGTCAGCCATGCCGATGCGCGCCTGGTTCAGCTTGATGCCGAAGGCCATCATGGGCTCGTTGGTGCGCACCCCCTGGGCGTTCAGGGTGACGGTGGGCAGGCGCAGATCCCGGTAGCTGTCAGCCTCCGCCCGGCGGCTTTCCACCAGGGCTTGGCCCGCCCTGAGCCCAGACTGATCGTTCCAGGCCTTCTGGATGGCGAGCGCAATCGTGAACGGTTCTGCGGCCGGCAGGCTTACCCCGGCCAGCAATAGCCAAGCCAGGCGTTGAATCTGTTTAATACTCATACAGGAATACTCCAGACAAAAAAAAGGACTGGGTTATTTCAGCGCCCGGTAGGAGCTGCGGACGCGATCACTCACATGGTCACAGACCAGATCGCAGAGCGTTCCCACCAGGGGCATGACAGGCGAGAAGAAGACGGCGTTGCCTTCGGGGTCGCGCTCCACGAGACCCACCCGCACGAGGCAGGCCAGATGCTTGGAGGCATTGGCCTGGGACAATCCCGCCGCCTCCGCCACGGCCCCTTGACTCATGGGCTCCTTGGCATCCAGCAGGGCCCGCAGGATCTTCAGACGAGAGCCATCCCCCAGCGCGCTGAAGAGGCAGCTGGCTTCGTCAATCATGGGGTTGCTGAGCTGGTGCGCCATGGATCTCACTCCATGCGACTATGATTATCCAGTTTTCGGTCCTGTCAACCCAGAAAGTTCAACTCAGCGGATAGGACGATATCCCCATTGAAGCATGGTTCGAGGGATCCCTTGCACGGGTGACCAGGCACGACCCGGGCACCCCTTGCTACTCTGGCACGGGGGCTGCCCATGGACGACCTGGATCAACGCGCCGCGAAGATTCGCCTGCTCTGCACCGATATTGATGGCGTGCTGACCACGGGCGCCCTGCTCTACGGCCTGGAACCCGGCCACAGCAAGGCCTTCCATGTGCGGGATGGCGCGGCCATCAAGTGGCTCCAGCGGGCGGGAATTCCCGTGGCCTTCATTTCCGGCCTGGGCTCCCTCGCCACCGAGCACCGGGCCAGGGAACTGGGCATCGAGGACTGCTTCGCAGGCCACCTTGACAAGAAACCCGTGCTGGACCAGCTCTGCGCCAAGTACGGCCTGGCCTACGACCAGGTGGCCCACCTGGGTGATGACCTGCCCGACCTGCCCCTGCTCCGCAGGGTGGGCCTGGCCTGCTGCCCCTCGGACGCGGTGGCGGAAGTGAAAACCGCGTGCCACTGGCAGGTGGAGATCCCCGGCGGCCTGGGCCTGTTGCGGGCCGTGGCCGAGCGGATCCTCAAGGCCCAGGGCCGCTGGACCGAACTACTGGGCAGATACGAGGCCTGACATGAAAACCCTGGCGCTTCTCCTGGCCACCTCGGCCCTGCTGCTCCCCGCCCAGGAGCCAGGCATCGGCGTCCGGGCCCATGGCATCCTGCCCATGGGGGATCTGCGGGATCTCACCCAGGGCCAGGTGGGCCTTGGGCTGGCAGGCTTTGTGAGCATTCCCCTGGATGGCGGCCTGGTCCTGAGGCCGCTGGTGGGCCTGCAGTACCTACCCAAGGGCGACACCCTGGGTCTCACCGGCACCAAGACCTCCGTCGCCTCCGTGGATCTGATGGTGGAAGGCCTGTGGTACCCCGGCGCAGATCCCGAACGGGGCCCCTACCTCCTGGGGGCCCTCGGGGCCCAGCAATGGCGCATTTCCGCCACGGGGGCTTCCCCATCCGCCCTGTCGGTGACCCGCCTCGGGGCCAGCGGGGGCCTGGGCTACCAATGGAACCCGCGCCTGGGCATCGAAGCCAGGGGCTTCTGGAGCCCCATCAACCGGAACCTCACCGCCACCGGCCTGATGGTGGCGGCGACCCTGCGTTTCTAGGCCATCACCTCGCCTTGTGGGCATGCACCCGCGCGAAGCGGGCAGCATCCACCTCGGGACCGTGGCACTTCTGGCACAGGGGCAGGGTGGGCAGGACCAGCCCAGCGGCCTTGGCCGCTGCCGGGTTCCTCATGACGGGCACGGTCTTGTAGTCTGCGCCATTGCCATGGCAACCCTCGCAATCCAGTCCCAGCCGGGCGTGGGGCGTGGCCGACCAGGAAGCATGCTGAAGCCGGTGGCACAGCCGGCATGTGTCCGCACCGGCGGCCGCGTGGCCGTTCCTGGCCAGGGAGACGGAAGCCACGGGCACGGAGGCGGGTTTCGCCACAGTTTCCGCCGGCTTCGCCGCGGCCTTGGGCGGGGGCGTCCTACCAAACACCTGGTTTCGCACCAGGTCCTCCGTCTTCCAGGGAGCCGCGCCGCCGGCCAGGAACTTCTGGAACCATTCCAGGTGGGCGTTGTAGTACACAGGCATGGATTTCAGGTTGTCCGGCCAGTGGCCGTCGTTCTTGAACACCAGCAGGCGGCTGGGCACGCCCATTTCCTGCAGGTCCGTGAAGAACTGCAGGCTTTGGGTGTAGGGCACACGGTAGTCGCGCTCGCCGGTGATGACGAGGCAGGGCGTCCTGAAGGACGACATGCGGCTGCTGGGATTCATGCGCTCATAGGCGGCGGCCTTCTCCCAGGGCGTGCCGGTGAGGTCGTGCTCGGGGAACCACAATTCCTCGGTGGCGCCGTGCATGGAACGCAGGTCGTACACCCCCATCATGGCGGCGAGCGCCTTGAAGCGCGTGGTCCGCCCCTCCAGCCACATCATGGCGTAGCCGCCCCAGCTCCAGCCCATGGCGCCCAGGCGGTCCTTGTCCACGAAGGGCAGCGCGGCGAGGGCATCGGTCACTTTTTCGATGTCCGTCATCACCTTGCCGTCCCAGTCGCCGCTGATGGCGTCCGTGAAGGCCTGGCCGTAGCCCGTGGAGCCGTGGGGATTGGGGAAGGCCACCACATAGCCCGCACCGGGGTACACCTGCCAGTCGCCGCGCAGGGTATCGGACCACATCATCTGCGGGCCACCGTGAACATTGAGGATCAGCGGATACCGCTTCGCGGGATCAAAGTCATGGGGCTTCACCAGGAACACATGGATGTCCTTGCCGTCGGCGCCCTTCACCCACTGCTCTTCGGCGGGGCGGATGTCCACCTCATCCACCAAGGCCTGGTTGAAGGCGGTGAGTCGTTTGAGTTCCTTGGTCTCGAAGCCATAGCGCCAAATCTCCACGGGTTCGCCCACGCGGGTCTTGAGCAGGAACACGATTTTCCCGTCGGGACTCACGGCGAACTCACGGATGCTCTGGTCTTCCAGCATGCGGGTGATCCGACCGGTGGCCACCTCCACGCGATGCAGCGGCCAGTGGCCTTTCTCCTGGACCGTGAACCAGATGGCCGAGCCGTCGCTGGACCAGTGGAAGGCATCCACCCAATTGTCAACGAATTCGGTCAGCACCCTGCGGGTTTTCGCCGCACGATCATAGATCGCCAGACGGAAGCGATCCGACTCGTGGCCCGGCCTCGCCTGGCACTTGAAGGCAATGAAGCGGCCGTCCGGCGAGTACTTGGGATCGCCATCGTAGGCCGGATTGTCCGTGATGCGCCGGGGCGTGCGATCGCCCTCCAGGGAGATGAGGAAGAGATCCTGGTTGGTGGAGCGCGCAGGCACCGGGTCCGTCTTGGTGACCACGCAGACCTCGCGGCCATCGGGGCTGAGGTCGAAACTCTGGGCACCGGGCGTCGTGGCATCGGCCGGGTAGTCCTGCTTGCCGGAGGTGAGGGCCTCGACCTTGCCATCCATGGAGGCCGTGAACAGGTGGCAATACTGAAAATCGCGCCACTCGGTCCAGTGGCGATAGAGGAGGGCATCCGTCAGGTGCGCCTGCACCGGCCCCTTCTCAAGACTCTCGGCCAGCTCCTTCTGCTTCGCGCCATCAGCCATGGCCTCCGGGAAGACCGTCGCCTGGAAGACCACCCGGTTGCCCTCAGGCAGCACCTTCGGCGAGCCGACACCGACCTCGAAGGCGGTCACCTTCCGGGCTTCACCCCCATGCGCGGGCAGGGCCCAGAGCTGGCTTGCCCCCTCGCGGCTGGAGAGGAAATAGAGCGTGCTCCCGTCCTTCGACCACTGGGGCGCAGTATCCGCCTTGTCCGAAACTGAAACCTGCTTCGAAACGCCAGTGGCAGTCTCCAGCATCCAGAGCTCAGTCTTCCGCGTGGCGGCCCTCAGATCCAGGCTCGTGACTTCGAAGGCCAGCCGTGACCCATCGGGGCTCAAGGCCAGATGCTGGATGCCCTTCAGGCGGTACAGATCCTCGATGGTGAACGCGCGCTTCCCTGCTGCAGCCAGGGGCATGGCCACCAGGAGCAAGGGCAGCAGGAATCGGACTTGCATTGACATCAGGGCCTCCATCCTCATATCCAGAGTCGCACAACCTAGAACTAGGGCGGAACGGCTTTGCTATGCTTGGCCATGATGAACCCCCTCCTCCCTGCCGTGAACCCAGGCCGCGGGATCTACTGCAACCGGACCCTGAACCTGCGCTCGGTACGCGCCATCGGCTACGACATGGACTACACCCTGGTGGACTACCGGGTGGATGCCTTCGAGCGCATGGTCTATGCCCAGGCCCGGGAGCGCCTGGCCTCCGAAGGCTGGCCCATGACGGGGCTCGACTTCGCCGGAACCATGGTGACCCGGGGCCTGGTGATTGATACGGAACTGGGCAACCTCGTGAAGGCCAACCGCTTCGGCTTCGTGAAGCGGGCCATGCACGGCACTCGCATGCTGGCGTTCGCGGAACAGCGCGAGGCCTACGCCCAGACACCCGTGGATCTGGGCGATCCCCGCTGGGTCTTTCTCAATACCCTATTCTCCCTCTCCGAAGGCTGCCTCTACGCCCAGGCCGTGGATCTGCTGGACCGCGGCGCCCTGCCCCAGCCCCTTGAATACGCCAGCCTGTACCGCCGGGTGAGGGCCCGCGTGGATGCCCAGCATATCGAGGGTCGCCTGAAGGCCGAGATCGCCGCCGCACCCGATCGTTTCGTCGTGCAGGATCCCGAGGCTGCCCTGGCCCTGCTCGACCAGAAGGCCGCCGGAAAGAAGCTGCTCCTCATCACGAACTCGGAATGGACCTTCACTGCGAACATGATGGCCCATGCCTACGACCGGCACCTCCCGGGCGGCATGGGCTGGCGCGACCTCTTCGACCTCATCATCGTCAGCGCCCGCAAGCCGGCCTTCTTCACAGAGCAGGGTCCCTTCTTCGAGGTGGTGGACGAGGCGGGTCTCCTGCGCCCCCTGGCGGGCCCCCTGCGCCCTGGCGGCATCTATCTGGGCGGCTCCGCGGCCCAGGTGGAGCGGGACCTGGGCATTTCAGGCGACGAACTGTTGTATGTGGGCGACCACATGTTCGGGGATGTGCATGCGAGCAAGCGCACGCTCAGGTGGAGAACCGCCCTCATCCTTCGCGAGATGGAGGCAGAGGTGGTCGCCCTGGAAACCTTCCGGGAGACCGAACTGCGCCTCATGCGGCGCATGGAGGAAAAGGAGGTGCTTGAAAACCAGCTGGCCCAGACCCGGGTGAAGCTGCAACGACTGCACACCGGCTACGGGCCCGCCCTGGAAGAAACCCCCGCCAGCCTGGAAGCCACCCTGCAGCAGAGGAGGGCCCAGCTGCTAGCCCTGGATGAGGAGATCGCCCCACTCGCTCGGTCCGGCACTGAGCTGACCAATGCCCGCTGGGGCCTGCTCACCCGCGCCGGCAACGAC
>JBBIHT010000002.1:0-21992 GCA_037446845.1 Geothrix sp.
GGCCTCGGCCACGCGGAACCGGCAGGCCTGGAGCGTGTCCAGCAGGAGGCGGCGCTGGAAGGCGTGGGTGGCGTCCTCCCAGGTGCGATCCTCGGGCATGGGGGTTTCCAACTCGGGGAAATGGCGGGGCTTCAATAGGCCGTCCTCGCAGCGGAGGATGGCCCGTTCCAGGGCGTGCAGGAGCTCACGCACATTGCCTGGCCAGGGAAGGCGCGCCAGGGCCTGGGGCAGGCCGGGGGCAAGGGCGGGCACGGGTCGCTTCGTGGCCTCGGCGGCTCGCACTGCGAGGCGGGGCAGCAGGAACGGGAACTCGTGACGGCGGGCGCAGAGAGGCGGCAGGCGGACCACCGCTCCCTGTAGCCGGAAGAAGAGGTCGCGGCGGAAGGCACCGGATTCGGCCAGTTCCTCCAGGGGGCGGTGGGTGGCGGCGGCGAAGCGCACATCCACCTTTACGGCGTGGTCAGAGCCCACCCGGCGGATTTCCCTTTCCTGCAGCACGCGGAGGAGTAGCGACTGCAGGCGCGGCGACAGGTCTGCCACCTCGTCGAGAAAGAGAGTGCCGCCCCGGGCGGCCTCGATGGCGCCGCGGCGATCCTGGTTGGCACCGGTGAAGGCGCCCTTGGTGTGGCCGAAGAGTTCCGATTCCAGGAGGCTCTCGGCGAAGGCCGAACAGTTCACGGCCACCAGGGGCCCTGATCGGCCCGAGCGCTGATGCACTTCCCGGGCGGCCAATTCCTTGCCGCTGCCCGTGGGACCAAGCAACAGTACGGGGAGATCCGATGGGGCGACCCGGTCCAGTTCGCGCAGGAGGGCGGCCATGGGTTCGCTGCCGTCGGTGAGGAGCAGGCCCGTCTCGGGAAAAGTCAGGATGGGGGCCGCCTGGCGCAGGCGGGCCACCCAGGGGGCCAGCAGCCGTGGCGTCACCGGGGGTGCGGGGGGAGCATCGGCGGGAAGGGCCTGGAGCAGGCCCCCCACCGGCGAACCTTCCCAGAACAGGGCATGTCCTTGCCAAATCCAGGCTCCGGCCCTGAAGGGAGCCAGGGTGCCCTCCTGCACCAGGCGTCCCAGGGCGCCTTCGGGCGGGGCCTCCCCGGCTCCGAGGGTGCCCATGCCCTGGCCTTCGGGCCAGGCCAGCCAATGGGGGCAGGGTTGCTGGGCAAGCCAGATGCCCAGCAGTTCCCTGGGGCCCTGCTCAGGTGTGCCTCCGGCCTTGGGCCATAGGGCCGCGAGTCGCTGGAGGTGGCCCGGCGAGGCCGCCCGATCCGCGATGGCCTGCAGGGCGAGCAGGCGGCCCACTTCCCGCAGGTCGAGGCGCCGTTCCAGCACGCGCAAACCCAGGTCCAGGCGCAGAAACTGATTGGGGCAGGCTTCCCAGGCCTGCCAGAACCGGGGGGCGTCCCCCTTGCCCCGGAGGAGGCGATGGGCCTCCCAGGTCACCCGCGTCTCGGGTTCAGTGCCGTCGGGGGCGGGGCGGTCCAGGCGGTCCGGGGGGCCCAGGGCCGCCTCCAGGAAGACGGCCAGGGGACGGCCCTGGCAGTGCGGCAGGGCCTGGCGAACCAGATCCCAGCGCTCCTGGTTGGCCCCGAAGCTGGCCAGGGCTTCCCAGGCGGGGGCGAAGTCCGGGAATGCTGCCACGAGGGCCAGGAACTGGCTCTGAGCCTGATCGGGCTCGGCGTAGAGTTCCGAGAGGTAGGCCGCTTCCAGGGCCAGCCAGTGGGGCGGCAGGGGGCCACGCAGGGCCGACCAGCGCCGGTATGCGGGGAGATCCGCCCAGGCCAGGGCCATGGTGGCGGCATTGGAGGCGGCCCGTTGGGCCCACGCTGAGGCCCTCAAGCGCTGGAAGTGGCCGTGGGCCAGGGTGAATGCCCGAAGGGCGGCTTCCGGGTTGGAGGCGAGGCTGTGGCATCGGCCCTGGGCCATCCAGTGGAAGGGATCGGCGCAGGGGTGGGCCCGGGTGCCCCAGGGGGGATAGCCCGGAGCTGGTGGGGCCTCCTCACCGCCCCAGCGCATTCGCAGGCGATCCAGGGTGGGATTGCCGCTGGGGGCGGGGAGGGGCGGCGGCGTGAGGAGTTCCTGGAAATCGGCGGAGAGGGAGGCTCGCCAGGCATCGGGCAGGCCCGGGGGGACTTGCATCTGCAGCAGCGCGCCAAGGGTGGCATCAGGGCTGGCCGCCAACGCCAGGGTGGCGGGCAGGAGGGGCAGGAGCCCCTTGGCCGAGGCACCCCAGCCTCGGCTCCAGGCGCGTAGGCGAGGATCCAGCACGCCGCCGAAGCCGTTCCGCTGGCACCACCAGGGAGCCTGCGGCCAGGCCTCCTGGCCCCCAGGTGGGTTCGGCAGGGTCAGGGCCTGGGCCAGGGGCTGCAGCAGGGGCCAGGGCAGGCTGGGATCCAGGTCCCCTTCCGGCAGGAGCCGCCCCTCCGCGTCCTGGGCCCGGAGCAGGAACTCCCACCAGCCCCGGGGAAGCTTCCGCAGGGATTCAGGGACCAGGTCCTCCAGATAGGGGGGCAGGCAGAGGGTGCCATCCATGGTCACGACCCCCAGGACGGCCACCCAGCGCAGGCGGGTGGGCAGGTCCAACAGCAGGGAACCTGCCGCCATCCAGGGGGCGCCGTCTCCCGCCAACAGGGCCTCCCAGGCCCAGGCCAAGGCTTCATCCTCTCGGGCTCCCCGGCGATCCGCCGCCGCCCGGGCACTGCCATGACGAAGCTGGGCCACCCAGGTGGCCAGGGGGCGAGGGTCGAACTCCGCCGGGGCGATGGCCACCCTGGGGCCCTGGGGCCAGCGCCCCTCCAGGCTCAACCGGGGCCATCGCCCTTCCCGTCCCCCCAGCAACCAGGCCTGCGAAATGGCCGCCAGGGCCCAGGCGGGGTCCCCCCAGCGACGGCCGCGATCCAGCCCCCAGGGCGCCTTCCAGTGACCCAGCCAGGCGGCTCTCAGCATTCCAGCATCCCGCGCCAGGCATCCCAGAACCCGGGAAAGGTCTTGGCGACGCAGTGGGAATCCAGCAGCGTGCCCCCGCGGACCAAGCCCCCCACGGCTGCCGCGAAGGCAATGCGGTGGTCCTGGCGGGGATCAAAAGGAGCCCGCCCGGAAACCGGTTCGCCGGGCCGAATCCGCAGGGTGTGGTCGCCGATGACCCGGGCCTCGCCCCCCAGCCAGGCCACCAGCTCGGCCGAGGCCGCCAGGCGGTCGCACTCCTTGAGGGGCAGCGTCTCCAGGCCGCGGAGTTCTGAGGGCCCCGGGGCCAAGGCGGCCAGGGCCGCCAGCACCGGCCCCAGATCGGGGCAGTCCGTGAGATCCGCGTCCAGGCCCTGAGCCAATGGCCCCTGAACCTGCACGAAACCAGCCTCAGGCCAGGACACCGTGCAGCCAGCCTGGGTCAGGATGCCCACCAGGGCACGGTCCCCCTGGGGATCATCGGGATCCAGGGGGCCGAGGATCAGGGAGCGCCCGGTGGCCGCCGCGGCGGCGAGGAAGGCGGCGGCCGCACTCCAGTCCCCCGGCAGGTCCAGGGACTGAGGTGCCAGGGCGCCCCCCGGGATCCGCCATTCCCCGGGTTCCAGGGTAGCGGGGCAACCGAATCGCATCAGCCAAAGGTTGGTGAGGCGCAGGTAGCTCGCGCTGGCCACGGCCTCCCAGCGCAGTCGGCTGGGTTCGGGCAGGGAGGCCGCGGCCAGGGCCAGGCCCGTGAGAAATTGGCTGCTGAGCCGGGCGTCAACCCACAGGTCCAGGGACCGGGGAGCGTTGGGAACCGGGTAGAGCCAGCCGCCGGAGGATTCCGGGCACCAGCGGGCGCCCAGGAATTCCAGAGGTGCGACCAGGGCTGCCAGGGGCCGCTCGAAGAGGCGGGGTTCGCCAGCCATATGAATGGGGCCGGTGGCGGTGAGGGCCAGCCAGGGGAGGAGGAAGCGCAGAGAGGTGCCCGAGGCACCCAGCCACAGGGCCTGGGAGGCTTCCGGGGCGCGCCCTCCAGTCAGGGCCCAGCCTGCCTCGGTGAGGGTGACGGGACAGCCGAGGGAGGCAAGCGCCTGGCGCATCCAACGGGTATCCTCTGCTTCCAATCCGCCACGCAGATGGCTTTGCCCTGGTGCCAGGGCAGCCAGGAGCAGGGCCCGGTTGGTGGCCGATTTGGAGCCGGGCACCTGGACCCGACGCAGGGGGCGACCCGGGGTCAGGAATCTGTCTTGCGGCAGTGACAGGAGCATGCAGGCAGGTTGCCTGGATGCCCCTTCCTTCGCAAGGCTTCAGATGCTTTCGAATATGGGCTTGGAGATTCGCTTGTCCGTGACCAGGGTCCACTGGTAGGCGCCGTAGAAATCAATGGTTCGCTTGTAGCGGAGGACGATGGTGCAGGTGCCCGTCTCGCCCCCTCCGGTCTTGATGACCCGGATGGCATCCTTGGCGGTGATGGCCTCCACCACGCCCAGCTCCTTGGCCTTTTCCTTGACCTCCCGCTCCACCGTCTCGATGGGTTTGCGGGCGGCGCCGCTGGCGATGAGATCACAGGCGTCAATGAGTTCGCTGTTGCCCCAGTACACGGGCACGGCCTTGATGGCCGCGGCGGTGAGGGTGCCCAGCACCAGCAGGGAAATGAAGCAACCCGTCTTGCCTTCGCCGCGCTGTGTTCGCATGGGATCCTCCGGGGTTGGTACTATTTCAGGTCATCCAGGGCCTGCTGGGCCAGGGGCGCCACGAGGGGACCATCCGGGCTGAGCAGGGTTGCCTGAGGATACTTCAGTGCCTGGCGGAATGCCTGGGTGGCTTCGCCCAGATAGGCCGGCCCCAAACGCAGGAAACAGCGCCCGATGTGGTAGTCGAGGGTGCCCTGGCTGATGCCCTGGGTGGCGGGGAGGTGGGTATCCCTCAGCAGCTCGATGGCCTTGTCGTACCTGCGCAGATGCATGAGGATGAGGCCCATGTTGAACTTCAGCAGATTGCCTGCCTCGCCTGAGGCCCCGCGGTACCGCAACCGTAGCTGGGCCAGCACCGCGGGATAGCTGAAGCCTGGCTGACCCAGGGGCACTTCCAGAGCATCCGTCTGGACTGGGATCGTCAGCGTTCGGTCCCCCTGCCTCACGGTCACGGATTCTTTGGCCGAGGCCAGGGCCTTCTGGATGTCCCCGGCGCTGGTCACGGCCTGGTCATTGAGGGCGGTGATGGGCTGTCCCGGCTGAAGGCCTGCCTTCAGGGCAGCTTCAGTGGCACCCAGCACCCAGGGTCCCGGCTCGGAGGGCAGATCGAGCAGGATCAGTCCTAGTCCGGGTTGCTGGAGCCGGGGCAGGCGATTCAGCCGTTCGGCGAGGCTGGCCAGGGGATCCTCCTCAAGGGGCTTGACCACCACCCTTTCTTCCTCCCCATCCAGGGTGGCCAGGGTCAGCTCGATGCGATGGATCACCTTGTCGGCGACGGGGGTGGCGATGAGGACCAGTTCGGCCTCGCGGCTGGCCTTCAGACGGGCCAGGGCGTCCACGGGGGTTTCACCGCGATGGGGCAACAGGAAGGCCAGATGCTGCAGACGCTCACCGAAGCCTGCCAGCAGGGCATCGAAACGGGCCCTGCCGGTGAACTCGCCGCCTTCCAGGCCCAGGTAGGCCAGGCGGGGGCGGGGTTGCACTTCCAGGAGGACCGGCTTGCCGTCCTCCACCGTGACCTGCCGCGAGAACCCCCCGGCCGGGAAGCGCACCATCAGGTCGTAGGTTCCGGCACAGACGCTGAGCCCCGAAACAGGCAACGGCCCCTTGGCTTCACCCGAGAGGAATAATTCACCGCCAGGCCAGGCGGAACGGACCGTCAGGGTGCCCCGGGAGGGGGCCATCCGAATGGGCTCCAGGGTGTGATCCGCGAAGGGCTTGGCCAGGTCCTCGCCCAGTTCCAACACCCGGGGGCGGAAGCAGGGCCCCCGGAGTTCCAGCCGATGTTTGCCGGGCGGCAGCTCCGGGATGACAAAGGGTTTGGAAAGGTCCTCGGGGCGAAGCCCCATGGAGATGGCCAGGGCCGCCTCCTCGGTCCCGCCCCGGCCGGTGGTGTGCCCTAGGCTGCGGCCGTCCAGGAGCACTTCGGGTCCGGCCGGGCTGGTATGAAAGCGCAGGGTGCTGGCGATGCGTGGCAGGTTGAAGGCAAGGGCCCTGGCCTCCCGGGGAGCCACCTCCAGGGTTTGTTCCTGGGGCGTGTGTCCTGGGCGCTGGTAGATCAGGCGGTGGGTACCGAAGGGCAGGAATTTTCGGGGAAGCGCCGTGCTGGCCTCGCCATCCACCCGAAGCTGACCCCCCTCGGGCGCATAGGAAAGGCGAACCGGGGCATACTCCCCGCTGCGCAGGCGTTCGTACAGGGCCACCAACCGTTGGGAAGTCATGGTGCGGTCCAGCTCGAAATCCGCATTGAGGCTCAGCAGCGCCTGGAACCGTACCTGGGTGCGGGACTTGGTCGCCGGGGAGCGGTCATCCAGTACGGCCAGCCAGTTGTAGCTCTCGCACAACACCTGGAGACTGTCGGGTTCCAGGTTCTTGGCCCGGGGGGCCAGGGATGCCACCACCTGCTCGAAGCGAGTCGTGGCCTCGTCGCGATTGCCCTGGGCTGCCCAGGCCGCCTTGGCCTGGAGGAAGGCCTCCCGGATCGTGGGGTCCTGGGCCTGGAGGGTCAGGCAGAGGAGGAAGGGGACGAGGAAAGGGCTCAGTCGCATGTCAGTTCAGCCGGAGAAGGACATCGTTGCGGCGGTCGCAAAGAATGACGGCGCCTGAGTGGTCCAGGGCCAGGGAGGTGATACGGCCACTGATGCCCAGGGTCTTGAATTGGGCCTGGCGGAGCAGGGTGCCATCGGGCCCGAAGATCAGCACGCCCTCCCCGTAGTCGCCGCCATCCACCAGGGCGGCCACCTGGCCTGCCCCATCGGAGCAGAGGGCGGTCACCGTCCGGAAGGCGGCGGGAAGATCCTTGCCATAGGGAATGACCAGGCGCGGCTGCCCGCCCTGGTCCAGGAAGAGCAGTTTCCGGTCGGAATCCGAGGCGGCCACCAGGCCTCCGCCCAGTCGAGCGGTCAGGGCCTGGATGGGGGGCGAGCCCACGCTGCGGGTGGAGCCATCGGGCGCGAGCACCGTGAGGGCCGCCACCTTGGCATCGGCGATCCAGAGCTGGTCCCAGGCATCCAGCACGCCGCCGGTCACGGCGTTCAGGGTGCCGATGGGTTGCGGCGCAGGGGCCTCCTCCCGGATGAGGGTGTTCCGGGTGAGCATCCAGAGGGTTCCCGCGCGCGAGTTCACCAGGGCCCGCGCGGATGGGCCAGGAGGGCCCACGGGAGTCAGCTCGGTGCCCCGGAGGCGGAAGGCGTGGTCCAGATCGTTCTGGAAGATGAGCAGGTCTCCCTCGGGGGTGCCCTGCAGCAGGAGGGGGGTTTTCAGCCATTTCACCCGGCCCTGGGGCCAGGGGCCCTCCAGTTTCAGGCCCGGCCGCTGCAGGCGGTGCTTCACCCGCACCGCCATGCGCCAGGTGGCCTCCTGGCCTTCGGGCAAGGCCGGGAACTCGGTGTGCAGCTGCTGGAACATGCGCAGGCAACCGGGCAGGTCCCCCAGCAGGTCCATGGTCTCCGCTGCCGCCAGCATGGCCTGGGGGGCCACGCGGACATCGTAGCGAAGCCGGAAAGCATCCAGGAACTGCGGCAGGGCCCTGCCCCACTGACCCAGCAGGCCCCAGGCCCGGCCCAGTTCGAGCCGGGCCTGGGCACAGGCCGGGGCGTCGGGGTACAAGTCGAGCAGCCGGTGGAACTCGGCCATGGCGTCCTTCAGGTCCCCGGGACGGTGGGCCTGGCCCAGGAGGAGCCTGCCACTCAGCAGCAGTCCTTCCGCCGCCTCGGGTGACTTGAGGAAATCCGCCTTCAGGCGATCCAGGAAAGGAAGGGCCGCCTCGGGTTTCTTCTCGATCTCGACCTGGTGCTGGGCCAGTTTCAAAAGAGCCTTGGGGCAGTAGGAACTGGTGGGATTGGACTGGAGCAGTTGTTGCCAGGTTTCGATGGCTTCCTTGTAAGACCTGGCGGCATAGGCCCTTTCCCCACTCTGGTAGAGCCTTTCCGCCAGATCGCCTCCCTGGGCGCGGAGCCCGGGGGCCAGGAGGCAGAGGATCGCGGCTGCGGGACGGTAGCAGGTGGGAAGGGCAAGCATGGATGCCTCGGTCTTTAGGACAGCATAGCCTTTTGCTGGGCCTCAGGGCTCCAGAGCCTTCAGCAACTGCTCGGGGGTGTAGGGCTTGAAGATCGTGCCCAGCAGCCAGGGCTCGTCCAGGCGCAGATCGCGGGTGGCGGTGGACAGCAGGACCTGCCGACACCGCCGGGTTTCGCACTGCATCCTGAGCCAGGGGCGCAGATCCCCAAGACCATCCGCGACTTCGGAAATCAACAGGTCCACGGGGCTCTCCGCGAGCAGGGGAGCCGCCTCGGACCGGCTGGCGGCTTCGCGCACCTGTCGCCCCCCCGCCAGGGTGGCCAGCACTCGTTTCCTGAAGAAAGCGCTGGGGTCCAGAAGCAGGATGCTGCGGATGGGAGCCCGGCGGGCGATCTCCGCCTCGCTGAGGCCGAGGGCGACCAGTGCCTCCTTGGCGGCACTGCGGAGGCCCAGGCCCGTGGCCTTGGCGAACTGGGCCTTCAGGGGCTCCACCAGGGCCCTTTGCCGGGTCAGCCCCCCGATCTCGCAAAGGCGAGCCAGCTCACGCCACTCCTGATCCTTGCGATCCATTTCCGTGAGCACGAAGGCCGCCAGGTCCTCGGCCAGCTCGCCCCTCATGATGAACTCGGGATCGGCCAGGGCCTCCCGTACGGCCAGCAGCCCAGGGGCACGCCGTGGGCCCTCGGGAGCCACCTCCCGCAGGAGGCCGCGAACCTTTGCTTCTTTCAAGGCAATCTGGCTGAGGCTGGCGCTCCGCCGCCCCAGTTCCTTCACCACCGCCGCCACGCGATCGTTGGTATCCCGGTCCCAGTCGCCCTTGGTGCGCAGGTCGAAGAGGTAGTCCGAGAAGGATTCCTTCAGGCGGGTGTAGAAGTCCTGGTCGAAGCAGTAGAGGTTCTGCGTGGCGAGAATAGCCCGGAGCCGCTGGCCCTCACCCTCCCGGTCGTCGCAGCAGCGGGTGATGAGCTTCTCCAGCTCGGCCAGATGATCGAGGGGAATGGGTCGCTCGAATCCGGGGAAGGCGGCCAGGCAGCCCTCCAGGGCCACGATGAGGACCAGGGGGGATTTCAGGTGGGCCGCCTTGGTGAGCAGGCCGAGGCCAGCTTCGGGGGTGGCCACACTGGCCAGGGCCGTGACCAGGGCCTCCTGCAGGCGGGCCGGCTTGCCGTCATGGAGCAGGTCCAGCAGCACTGGCGCCGCCTCGGCACAGCCGATGGCGCCCAGCGCCTCCACCGCCTCCAGCACCAGGTCGTCCCGCACATCGGTTCGCAGGAACGCCATGAGGGGTTCCGCCGCCTGGGGGGTCCCGTTCTCGGTGAAGATCCTCAGGGCCGCCCGGATCTCCTCAACCTGGCCCGAGTGGAACCGCGCCATGACCGTAGGGAACCCGGAAGGCAGCCGCCCGAAGTGGTGCATGGCCCGCTGGCCCACCTCCACGATGGGATCCTGCATGGCCTGGAGGAAAAAAGGCACCAGGGCGTCCTCCTCCCGGGCCCCCAGCACATCCAGGCAGGCACTGCGCCGCTTGGTCTCGGGGGCCTTCTGCACCAGGGCAAGTCCTGCGGCATGGCTGGCGGGCAGCAGGCGGCAGTAGGTGTAGTCCAGGCCCGGGCTACGGTGGAAGCGCTCGAAGGCGCTCTGCAGGACCGGCAGGATCTGGGTTGCCGGCAGGTGCCCTGCGGTCACCTGGTGCAAGAGGGCTTCGCAAATCTGATCCAGACGAGCTTCCAGGAGCTGGGAGTGGCGGGAGGAGCGTTCCTGGGCCTCGGTGCTCATGGCGCTGAACCGGGCCACCTTCCCTTCCAGGAGGGCGGCGAGGGCCTCGACCAGGAAGCCTTCATAGGGGCCTTCCACCAAGCCCTGCAGACCCTCCAGGATGGGAATGGGCAGCCCGGCCTCGCCCTCGGCAATGGCCTGGGAAAGGGCCTGGGTTTGCGCCTTGGCCCTCGATTCCAGGCGGGCGGCGAGGGCCTGGGCCAGGAGACCCTTGGCGGCGTTCCGCGCGCCGGCCTGGATCTGGATCGTGAGGCCCCCGAGGCTGTCCAGATCCTCCAGACCGTGCAGGGTGGCCAGGAAAAGGTCAACCAGGCCCGCTCCGACTGGGTCCCCGGGAAGTTCTGACACGCATCTCAGCAGCAGGCGATAGGCGAGCGGATCCGCCTGGGGGAAGATCTCCATGAGGGTGGGCAGGTGTTCCGGTCCAACTAGGGCCGCAAGCCCCCGGGCCCCCTGGTGGGCCAGACGGGGATTCCCTTCCCCTTCCAGCAGCCGGTTCACATGGAAGGGCAGGGCCTGGGGAAACTCGTAGGCGCCCAGCTCCCGGCGCAGAATTAGCTGATGGTCGGGATCGGTGCGTTGGGCGGCCAGCTCCCGCAGGGCCAGGAGGGCCGAGTGGACCTCCAGCCGCCCCAGGGCGGCGCAGCCTTCGTCAAAGATGCCCAGATCGGCTTCCAGCTTCATGGCCTGGAGGATCCATGGGACCCATTCCGGCCATTCGAATTTCACAGTCAGGCCCAGAATGAAGCGTTTCAGGGCCAGGCCGGAGGCGGGGCGCAGGAGGCGAGGCCCCAGTTCCGGCAGGGCCAGCTGGCGCAGCTGGAGGAGGAGCTGGTGCAGGCGGTTCTGGGATGACGCATCCCCTTCCACATGGCCGCTCAGCCCGGAGCGAAGTTCCTCCAGGGGCGTCGTGGGGATGTGTCGGAGAGGACCGGCCATGTTCAACCCATCGGCCAGTCCGCCTCCGGGGTCAAGAACC
Organism: Geothrix sp.; assembly: GCA_037446845.1. Lineage (GTDB taxonomy): Bacteria > Acidobacteriota > Holophagae > Holophagales > Holophagaceae > Geothrix. The sequence goes on from JBBIHT010000002.1 coordinate 10,906, forward strand.
ACGCACCCGGGAGGTGGTGCTAGCGTTTTCCTCATGAGATTCCTCCCCATGACCCTCCTGGTCGTCAGCCTTCAGGCCCAGCCACCAGGTTTCCTGGACCGGCTGAGTCCTTCTGCCCGGGCGGAAGCCCTGGATATCGTCCAGCGGGCGGACTTCATCTTCGAGACCCGCACACCCCCGAAACAGGTGCGCCTGGCCACCATGGAAAACCTCTTCGACCACCCCAGGCTGGGCGCGGCTATGTGGCGCCACTGCCAGTTCGTTCCGGGCTTCTATGCCTTCACCCTCCCCGGCGGCGCCTGGAGCATTGACGATACCAAGGGGCTCCGGGGTACCCTGAGGCTGGTGCTGAAGCAACCCGGGCACCGGGTCTATCTGGTGGAAGGGCGGGCCGAGAAGGGGCGGCTGAGGACGCCCTTCGCGGTGGGCGCGCGCATGCTCACTTCCTACCGGTACTGGGAGGGGAAGAACGGTTTCGAAAGCTACCTTCAGACCTGGACAGCCCTGGATTCAGCCATTCTGGGCGTGGTTTCCCGGCCCTTCCGGGGGTACATCAAGGGCCGGCAGGACCAGTTCATCGCCTACATCAACGGGAATGTGGCCACCTTCGGAGAGTTCGCCGAGCTGAGTCCCCGGGATTTCTACGGCCCCCTGAAACGGGATGGGGATGCCATCGCCCTTCGCGAGTACGAATCCATCTTCATGAAGCGGTGATGTGGCGGTCGCTAGGGCGGGATTTCCAAGCCCTCCTCCACCCGAGGCTGGCCTTCCGGCAGCCGCCGCCCTCTCTGGCGGGTGCCTTCGGTCGCATGGTCCTGGTCTGGATGCCCCTGGCCTTCCTGCAGGCCCTCGGCTCCCTCTGGCAGGTGCTCCAGGGCTATGAGGCCCTGCGCCGAGGCGGTTCCCTGTGGCCGCTCGGGGCGCGGCTGGGCCTGGATCCGGAAGGGATGCAGGCGTTCCTGGCGGCCCTGCCCCGGGCCCCTGGGTTCAGCCACCTTTGGCCATGGCTGCTGCTGGTCGTGCCCCTGGGGGTGCTGGGCGCATGGGTGCACCATGGGGTCTGGGATCATGTGGGCCTATGGCTGCTGGGGGGCGTTCGTCGCGAAGGCGGCTTCCGCCTGTCCCTGCTGGCCGAGGCCGAGGCCCTGCGGGTGGCGGCCCTGGGCCACCTGCCGAGCCTGCTGGCCCGGTTGCCCTGGGCAGGGGCTCTGCTGGCCCTGCCCCTGCTGGCCCTGGATGTCTATCTGTGGTTTTTCCGAGGCGTGGCCCTGGCCGCGCGGCACGGCTGTCCCTGTTGGAAGGGGCTGGCGGCGACGGCCCTGCATGCCGCCCTGCTGGGTATCTGCGGTCTGAGTCTGCTGGCGCTGGGGGTGTTCATGATCGGACCGTGGTGGTGAGGCGCGTGCCCTGGCTGGCCCTGGCCGGGCTCGGTCTGGCCGCAGGCGTGGTTCTGGCGGGCCGGCTGGGCCCCGTTGGGCCCCTGCTCCCAGCCTGTGTGTTCAAGCGGACCACGGGCTGGGCCTGCGCCACCTGCGGCCTGACCCGCTGCCTGCTTGCCCTGGGCCGGGGCGACTGGGCTCAGGCGTTCCACTGGCATCCGGCCGCGACCTTGCTGGTTCTGCTTTGGCCGGTGGCCATGGTGTGGGATCTGCGAAGGGCCTGGCGGGGCGAGGCCTACCCGGCGCTGCCGGATTCCCCCCTGGCCCGAATGGCGGCCTGGGGTCTGTTCGCCGTGGCCTGGGCGCTCCAGGTGGCGCGCGGCATCTAGTGCGGTCATGCTTTGGACACGCAACCTCGGAGTGATTCCATGTTCCAGCAGATTCTGGATCAGCTCATTGAACGGGTACCTGAGGCCCTGGCCGCCACTTTCAATGATCGGGATGGAGATGCCATCTGTTCCCGCACCATCCAGGTGTCCAACGAAGGCCTGCAGATGCTGGGGGCTTATCAGCATGTGGTGAGACGCCACCTGCAGCAGGCCGTGGAAGAATTCGATCGGGGCGAGGTGATCCAGGTCGCTTTCGCCACCGACCAGCATTGGATCCTCATGATGGCGGCCGCCGAGCAGTGTGTGCTGGTCCTGGTCATGCAGCGGGAGGGCCTCCTGGGTCGGGCGCGTTTCTACATGGAGCAGGCCATTCAGGCCCTGAACCAAGAACTCTAGAACACCTGGGATTCACCACAGGAGCTTCGCATGGACCGTTTCATCGGCCTAGTCGGCATCGTGGCCTTCGTGGCCCTGGCCTACCTGCTCTCCCATCGCCGCAGTGCCATCCACTGGCGCACCATCCTATGGGGCCTGGGCCTGCAATGGATCTTCGCCCTGGCGGTCCTCAAGGGCCCCGCCCTGGCCGCGTGGCTGTCCTTCGTCCCCTTCCCCCGGGGCGCGGGCTGGGTGGTGCTGGCCCTGATGTTCACTCCCATGCTGTTGCGCCGTTATGCCTCCTTCCAGAATCGGGGTGTCAACTGGGGCGTATTCGGCGTGGTGGTGCTGGGGATGCTGCGGGGCAACCTGGTGGGCTCTTCCTTCGACCGCATGCGTCTCGTGGTGGAGCATCTCATGGCCTATGCCCATGACGGAGCCGCCTTCGTGTTCGGGCCCCTGGCGGATGGTCCCGGCGGCAGGGTGGGCATGGTGTTCGCCTTTGTGGTCCTGCCCACCATCATCTTCGTGGCCTCCATTTTCGCGGTGCTCTACTACCTGGGCGTCATGCAGTGGGTGGTGGGGGCAGCCGCCCGGGCCATGGGCCGTTTCCTCAAGGTGTCCGGTGCGGAAAGCGTCAGCGTGGCTGCCAGCATCCTCATGGGGCAGACCGAAGCACCCCTGACCATCCGCCCCTTCCTGGTGCGCATGACCCGCAGCGAACTCATGCTGATCATGACCGCGGGCATGGCACATGTGTCCGGCAGCATCATGGTGGCCTATGTGCAGGTGGCCCATGTGGACATCGTGCACCTGCTCACGGCGGTCATCATGACCGCACCTGGTGCCGTAATGATGGCCAAGCTGCTGGAGCCGGAAACCGAGGTGCCGGAGACCGAAGGCGAGGTCAAGGTGGATCTGCCCATGCATGATGCCAATGTCCTGGACGCGGCCGCCCGGGGGGCCTTCGAGGGCGGGCAGTTGGCCTTCAATGTGGCCGTCATGCTCATCGCCTTCATCGCCCTGATTGCCCTTGGCAATGGCCTCCTGCAGGCGGTGCATTCAGGCTTCAGCCTCGAAGCCCTGCTGGGAGCCATCTTCAAGCCTTTCGCCTTCCTCATGGGTGTGCCCTGGGCCGAGGCGGGCCAGATCGGCACCCTGCTGGGCAAGCGCATGGTAGTCAACGAGTTCGTGGCCTTCCTGGACCTGGGAGCCATGACAGGCATTTCCGCCAAGGCCCGGCTTATCGCCACCTTCGCCCTCTGCGGCTTTGCCAATTTCAGCAGCATCGCCATCCAGGTGGGCGGTATCGGGGCCCTGGTGCCTGAGCGGCGGGGCGACCTGGCCCGCCTGGGCCTCCGCGCCATGCTGGCGGGCACCCTGGCCAATTTCCTCAGTGCCTGCATCGCTGGGGTCCTGAGCTAGCGGTGCTCGCACTACCTGCCGGCTCCAAGGTCATGAAAGGCGGGATGCAGTTCCCTGTTGGCAGGCGAAGCTGGGCGCCAAGTCTTCCAGGGGTGGTCAGGCGGTGTTTGCAGACCGCTGACCCCCTTAGCCGCCCGAAAGGGTATCAAGGCTCTGGGCTCTGGGCTCGGGCCCATCGGTCCGAAAAAACCGCTCAGTCCTGCCAGATTCCAGTTCTCCACCCGTTCTGCCGATGGGGGGAGTCCTGGGAGGTGGTCTCGTGAACTTTGCCCGACCTGCGTGCGTGATCCTGAGTTTTGCCCCGACCCTGTTGGTGGCGGGTGACTATGACGCCCTGTTTGGCGCCATGAAAAAGGCTTGGCCCCAGGTGTCCACCATTGCAGTGGTCTGCGATGCCACCTCCAGCAAGGCCGCCCTGGGGGCCCTCACGGGAGCCGCCAGTGGCATGAAGGTCATGGTGGTGGATGTGAAGGGCCCGCAGGACATGGGCAAGGCCATCGGCACCCTCAGCGGCCGCAAGCCCCAGGCCATCGTGCTGCTCGCCGGCGATCATGTGGCTGGCGATGGCTCCTCCGCGGCCAGCTTCCTGATCCAGCGCATGGCGGCCCAGAAGATTCCCACCGGCGCCACCACCGAGGCTGGCGTGAAGCAGGGAGCGGCCCTGGGCATCGGACCCGGTACCGGGGGCAAGCTGCTTTCCAACGCCAAGGTTGCTGCGGTGGCTGGCGTGGCCGTGCCCGCGGGCGCCACGGCGATGTAGTCGGCACTCCAGTCAGTGGGCGATGGGGGCTTGCTCCGTCCCGTCATGGGGGGTATCCACGCCGCGCCAGCCCGCGCGCCAGGCGAGGTTCAGTAGAAGGGCGTAGGAGATGTAGGCGCTGAAGAAGCCCGCGAAGAACCTTTGTTGGAACAGGATCATCGAGGCGAACACGAACACGATGATCAGGCTGGTGATCATGGCGGCCCGTGGGTTGCCGGCCCGCTTCTTGAAGCTGGGGAAGCGCAGGGTGGACACCATGAGCAGGCCCACCACGAACAGCTCGGCGGCGAAGGCATAGGCCTGGGAGGAAGTGGCGGGCGGCAGCGGGTGCCAGATGATCACCGACGCGATGCAGGCTGCGCCTGCGGGGATGGGCAGGCCCATGAAATACCGAGGATCCGTGGAACCCACCTGCACATTGAACCGGGCCAGGCGCAGGGCTCCGCAGGCGGTGAACACGAAGCAGGCGGCCCAGCCCACGGCGCGCAGGTGGGGATCGTGGATGCCCAGATGGAAGAAGCCGTAGCGGTAGGCAAGGATCGCGGGTGCCATGCCAAAGCTGATGACATCCGCCAGGCTGTCCAGCTGGACGCCGAACTCAGTGGCCGTATTGGTGGCCCGGGCCACGCGGCCATCCAGGCCATCGAAAACACCAGCCAGGACCAGGAGCCCAGCCGCCCACAGGAAGTAGCGTTCCGGGGCCGATCCGGCGGCATTGATGGACATGACCACGCTGGAGAACCCGCACAGCACCGATGCCATGGTGATGCTGGAGGGCAGGACGAACAGGGACCGGCGGACCACCCGCTGTCGGCGGGCTCGGCGTTCTTCGGGGCTCAGACGGGGTTTCATCCCTCCAGTTTCTCACAGCCCTCCAGGGCAGGGGAGGCTTCAGAAACGGAGGGTATCCTGAACCCCTTCGAGGTGGGTTCTGGGGATGGTGATGAAGCAGATTGTGGTGATCGGGGGAGGGCATGCAGGCATCGAGGCGGCCTTCCTTTCCGCCCGCATGGGTGTGGCCACCACCCTGCTGACCATGAACCTCGACCAGATCGGCCAGATGAGCTGCAACCCCAGCATTGGCGGAGTGGGCAAGGGCCACATGGTGCGGGAACTGGATGCCCTGGGAGGGGCCATGGGGCGGCTCATTGACGCGACCGGCATCCACTTCAGGATTCTCAACGAGAGCCGGGGTGTGGCGGTGCGGGGTCCCCGGGCCCAGGCCGACAAGGTGAAGTACCGCACCGCCGCCCGGCACCTCCTGGAAACCACTCCGAACCTCAAGCTGAGGCAGGGCACGGCCGCATTGCTGCGCTGGGAGATGGGGACCCGGGGGCTGAAGGGCGTCGAGCTGCAGGACGGATCGCTCTTGCCCTGCGATGCGGTGGTGCTCACCAGCGGCACTTTCCTGAATGGCCGGATTCTCATCGGTGATCGCCGCATCCAGGCGGGCCGGGCCGGGGAACCGGCCAGCACCGATCTGGCGGAGCAGTTGCGGAGCCTGGGGCTGCGGCACCGGCGCCTCAAGACCGGCACCAGCCCGAGGCTGGCCAGGGGCAGCATTGATTTTTCGGTGCTGCAGGTCCAGCCCGGGGACGATCCGCCCCGCCCTTTCAGCTTCTTCAGCCCGGGCATTCCCCAGCCGCAGGTTCCCTGCCACATCGTCCACACCACCGCGCTGACCGAGGCCGTGGTCAGGAACAACCTTGAGCGCTCCAGCCTGTACGGCGGCCATATCGAGGGGGTGGGACCACGGTACTGCCCGTCCATCGAGGACAAGTTTGTGAAGTTCCCGGACAAGGGGCACCATCAGATCTTCGTGGAGCCCGAGAGCCTGGAGACCGAGGAAATCTACCTGGCGGGGCTTTCCACCTCCATGCCGCCCGAGGTCCAGCTGGACATGGTGCGGAGCCTGCCTGGCTTCCAGGTCGCGGAGATCCTGCGCCCCGGCTACGCCATCGAGTACGACAGTTTCGATCCCCTGCAATTGCACCAGGACTTGTCGTTGGAAGGGCTGGACGGGGTCTGGTTCGCGGGGCAGGTCAATGGCACCACGGGGTACGAGGAGGCCGCGGGGCAGGGCCTCCTGGCTGGAGTCAACGCCGTGCGCTGGCTGCAGGGGACTTCGCCCATCGTCCTGGGCCGGGACCAGGCCTACCTGGGCGTAATGGTGGATGACCTCGTCACCAAGGGTACCGATGAGCCCTATCGCATGCTGACGGCCAGGGCCGAACACCGCCTGGGGTTGGCCTGCGACCTGGCGGACGAGCGGCTCCTGGCCGTCACTCGGGAGATCGGTGCCCTCACCACCGGCGAGTTGCGCTCCATCGAGCAGAAAGTGGCCAGGCGTCAGCGCGTGAAGGCCCAGTGCGATGCCACCTGGGTTACCCAGTCCAGCGCCTTTGGACCGGTGGCTGCCAGGGCGGGCCTGCGCCTCGAGGCTGGGCTCAGCCTGGCCGACCTGTTCCGGCGCCAGCAGGTGGGCCCTGCGGAAGCGGATGCCTGCCTGGCACTGCTGGAGGGCTGGTCCGATCCCATGGCGGGATGGGACCCGGTCCTGGAGCGGGATCTGCTGTGTTTCGACCTCCGGTACGCCCCGTACCGCGATCGAGAGGCGAGGCTACTGGAGGGACAGAGAGCCTGGGATCTGGTGCGCATCCCGGCGGACCTGAGAATCGAACACCTCCACGGGCTTTCCAGGGAAGTGATGGAAAAGCTGGTGCGCCATCGCCCCGAGACGCTCGGCCAGGCCAGCCGGATTCCCGGAATTACCCCTACCGCCATGACCCTGCTCCATTTGCATATAAATCGCCATAGGGGCATATAGGCAAGCTTGAACTTTCCCCTTGAGGCTCCATGGAACTGGAATCTTAATCTTTGGGTTGTGATCCCTGGAGGCCGCCATGACCCATGTGTTGGATTCGACCCTGGCTCCACCCGTTCCCATGCTGAAGATTGGCCAGCTTGCTCTCCGCAGTGGTCTGACCCCCCGCAATCTTCGCTTCTATGCCGATGCTGGGGTATTCGGCGTGTTGCCCCGGTCCCCCAAGGGGTACCGGTTATTCCCCCCGGAGGCCGTGCACTGGGTGCAGATCCTGCGTGCGGGGCAAGCTGCGGGCTTCGCCCTTGAGGAGGTGGCGTTGCTCCTCCGCTCACTGCGCCAGGACGGTGTCCCCTGCGCCCAGGTCCGGGTGACCCTGGGGGACAAGCTCCGGAGCCTGGAGGCAAAACAGGCCGAGGTGAACCTGCTGGTGGATATCCTGCATGTGACGCTGGCGACCCCTGATGGGCGGAATGCGGAGCTTGGATGCGATCTGATGCAAACCCTGCTGGCCCAGGCGGCCCGCCTGCCCGCCCGTTCGTCCCGGTTGAACTGACCTCTGGAGGTGCCTTCCCATGACAACCATGACTCTTCGGGTGGAAGGCATGACCTGCGGTGGCTGCGCGCGCCATGTGGAGAAGGCCCTGCGAGGCACTCCGGGCGTCACCGAGGTGGCCGTGGATCTGGCCAGCGGCTCTGCCACGGTGACGGGCTCCGCCCCGCCTGAAGCTCTGGCCGCCGCCCTCGCCGAGGCGGGGTATCACCTGGTCCTGCCCGCCTAGATTTCGTCCCCAGAGCCGACATGAGCACCCAGACCTACCGAGTCACTGGCATGACCTGCGCGTCCTGCGTGCGCCATGTTACCAAAGCCCTCGAGGCCGCGCCCGGCGTTCGGGAGGTGGTGGTGAACCTGGCGAGTGCCCAGGCCGTCGTCAAGGGGCAAGTGGCCTTTGAGACCCTGGCGGAACGGGTCCAGGGGGCGGGCTATGGTCTGGAGCGGGTGGCCGCGGACGCGCCGCTGTCGGGCCCAGAGGAGGATCTGGCCCCGGCCCGCTGGCGGATGTTCATCGCCATGGGGTTCACGGCTCCCTTGCTGGTGGGCATGCTCCCCGGCCTGCCCTGGGCACTGCCCGGCGGGCTCCAGGCCCTGCTCTCTGCTCCCGTGGTGTTTTGGGCGGGCCAGGGGTACTTTCTTCGGGCGGGTCGCCAGGCTTGTCATGGTCAGGCCTCCATGGATACGCTCGTTGCCCTGGGGTCTGCCGTGGCCTGGCTCTTCGCGCTGGTTGAATGGCTGCGGGGAGGCCATCACCTGAGTTTCGAAACCGCCGCGGCCTTGGTGGCCTTCATCCTGGTGGGCAAATATCTGGAAAGCCGCGCGAAGGCGAAGGCCACGGGGGCCCTCAGGGAGTTGCTGGCCTTGGCCCCGCCCAGCGCCCTGCGAATCCGGGCCGACGGCCTTCTGGAGGAGGTCCCCGTGGCCAGCCTGAGCCCTGGGGACCATGTGCGCATTCTCCCTGGCCATGCGGTCCCCGCCGATGGCCTGGTGAGCGCTGGCCAGGCCGAGGTGGACGAATCCATGCTTACCGGCGAACCCATTCCACTGCCCAGGCGCCGGGGAGATGTCCTGGTGGCCGGGACGGTCGTCCACGGGTCGTGGCTGGAGCAGGAAATCCAGGCCATCGGCGCGGAAACCCAACTGGCGCGCATGGCCGCGCTGGTGGCGCAGGCCCAGGGTTCCAAGGCCCCGGCCCAAGACCTGGCGGATCGCATCAGCGCTGTCTTTGTTCCCGTCATCCTCATGCTGGCCCTGCTCACCCTGGCTGGCTGGTGGGCGGGTACCGGCTCCATCGCCGCCGCTTGGCGCCCTGCGGTGACGGTGCTGGTCATAGCTTGCCCTTGCGCCCTGGGACTCGCCACCCCTGTGGCCGTGATGGTTGGCATAGGCGAGGCCGCGCGAAAGGGCGTGCTGGTGCGCGATGCCGCAGCCTTGGAGGCGCTTGGCCAGGCCACGGATCTGGCCTTCGATAAAACGGGCACCCTTACCGAAGGCAGACCGGTGCTGCGGAGCATCCTCCCCCTTGGCACCCTCCCCGAGGCCCGGCTGCTGGCCATCGCGGCCAGCCTTGAGCGGGATTCAGAACACCCGGTCGCCCGGGGGCTGCGGTCGGCCGGGCAGGGCCCACTCCTCCCGGTCACCGGATTCCGTGCCCACCCGGCGGGCGGTGTCACTGGCGAGGTGGATGGGGTTCCGTGGCGCCTCGGCAAGGCGGAGTTCCTGGCCGCCTCCTTCCCGGAGGTGGGAGAGGACGACCTTGCGGTCGGCCTCGCGAATCCCGCCGGTCTGCAGGGAGTGTTCGTGCTCGGGGACCGCCTGCGCCCGGAGGCGCAGGCGGTCGTAGCCCGGTTGCGCCGCCAGGGGCTCCGCCTGCACCTGCTCACCGGGGACCGGCTTCGGCCTGCCCAGATCATGGGCACGGCGGTGGGCATCCACTCGGTGCAGGCTGAGCTGAAACCTGGGGACAAGCAGCGGGTGATCCGGGAACTCCAGGCCCAGGGCGCGGTGGTGGGTTTCCTGGGGGATGGCGTGAATGATTCGCCGGCCCTGGCCCAGGCCGACTGTGGGATCGCCATGGGGACCGGGGCCGGCGAGCAGGGCACGGCCGCCGCCATGGCCGCAGCGCCCCTGGCGCTACTTCGGCCGGGCCTGGAGCCCGTGCTCTCGGCACGGCGCCTGGCGCGGCGTACCCATGCGGTCATCCGGCAGAACCTGGGCTGGGCCTTCGGGTACAACCTCGCGCTGGTGCCACTCGCCGCCTTCGGGCAACTGGAGCGGTTCGGCGGTCCCATGCTGGCGGGACTGGCCATGGGCCTCAGTTCACTTACGGTGGTGCTCAATGCGCTGCGATTGAGGCGCTGAAGGGGCCTAGAACCGCTTGGCCAGCTCCTTCAGGTAGGCCGAGAATTCCTCGCGGAGATCCTCGCGCTGGAGGGCGAACTCCACATTGGCCTTGAGGTAATCCAGCTTGTTGCCCGTATCGAAGCGCTTGGCGGGAATGGGTGCTGCCACCAGGCGGCCCTCCCTGGCCAGTGCCGCCAACGCGTCCGTCAACTGGTACTCCCCCCCAACCCCGGGCTGGAGTCCTGCCAAGTGGTCGAAGATGCTGGGTTCCAGAACATAGCGGCCCACCACGGCCCAGCGGCTCGGCGCGAGGGCGGGATCAGGTTTTTCGACAATGGTTGTCACATTCCAGCATGTGCCGTCCGTTCCGGGAGCGTTCACGATGCCGTAGCGGGAGACCTGGGCTGAGGGAACCTCCTGTACGCCCACCACGGACTTCCCGGTGAACTCGTGCGCGCGAAGAAGGGCATCCAGTGCCGCTTCTCGCTCATCGAACACATCGTCGCCCAGCAGGAGGGCGAAGGGTTCGTCGCCGACAGCATGCCGGGCGCACAGAACGGCGTGGCCGAGCCCCAGGGGCTCCCCCTGGCGCACATAGGCAAAGGCGGCCAGGTGGGTGATGCCCTGGATCAGATCGAGGTCGTCCCGTTTCCCCCGGCGCAGCAGGGTGTCTTCCAGTTCATAGGCCACATCGAAGTGATTCTCGATGGCGCCCTTGCCGCGTCCGGTGACCAGCACCAAGCTCTCGATCCCGGCCCGGATGGCCTCCTCGACCACATACTGGATGACGGGAGTATCCACCAAGGGCAGCATTTCCTTGGGTTGAGCCTTCGTGGCGGGTAGGAAGCGGGTGCCCAGGCCCGCGACGGGAATGACCGCTTTGCGAATGGGTTTCATGAAGGCTCCGTTCTTCCATGATCCCCCAATTCCAGCAAAGGTGCGCTCCCGGCCAAATTTCCCCTTGCGTTCAGGGAGTGGGGTGTTAGTCTAAATGTCCTGCGCGGTTGAGGCTGCGAGGTGCCGAAGCCGGCCGAGAGGC
>JBBIHT010000003.1:0-21210 GCA_037446845.1 Geothrix sp.
GAGAAGCGGGAAGAGGATCTGGAGCGGATCTCCCGGCGCGGGGTGGAAACCGCCTCGCCCGTGGAAGGGGCCAGGCCCGGAACCCAGGCCCCCTATGGCCTGTTGCTGGTTTCCAGCGACGGGGCCCTGGAGACCAGCCTGAAGGAACTGCTGGGTGGGCTCCAGCCCCTGCGGCGCATCTCGCCCACCATGCAGGCGCTGAAGGAAGCCCTGGCCCAGCGGCCCGCCCTGGTGCTCTATCAGGTGGCCAACTTCAGCCTGGATGAACGACGGCGCCTCAAGCCCCTGGCCGAAACCCTTCAGGGCCGCGTGCCCTTCCTGCTCCTGGGCACAGGTGTCGAGGGTGGGCCGCTTCTGGAGCTGGGCAGCGAGCTGAAGGCCACCGTGTCCATCGTGTTCAATGCCGACCGGGCCACCTTTTTCCAGCGCCTGGTGCAGGGGGTGCTCAGGCGCACCTACGAAGGCGGTGAGTCGCCCCTGGCCCCGAAGGAATCCGACGGGTCCGACCGCCCATAGTCAAGCCTCGTCCGGAGGCCCGGGGGCCGCTAGAATCAAGGTTCCCGGAGCCTCCATGTCGCCTGCCCCCGAACCGGCTGTCACCGAATCCCTGGCCCTGAAGCTGGGGCTATCAAAGGCGGAGTGGCAGGTGATCCTGCGACTGCTGGATGGACGGGTGCCCTCGTACCCCGAGCTGGGCGTGTTCAGCGCCATGTGGAGCGAGCACTGCTCCTACAAATCCAGCCGCGTTCACCTGAAGAACCTGCCTACGGAAGGCCCCCGCGTCATCGAGGGGCCGGGCGAGAACGCCGGGGTGGTGGACATCGGCGATGGCTGGGCGGTGGCCTTCAAGATGGAGAGCCACAACCACCCCAGCTTCATCGAGCCCTACCAGGGCGCCGCCACGGGCGTGGGCGGCATCCTGCGGGATGTATTCACCATGGGCGCCCGGCCCCTGGCCAACCTCAACAGCCTGCGCTTCGGCGAGCTGGACGCCCCCCGCATGAAGGGCCTGGTGAAGGGCGTGGCGGCGGGCATCTCGGGCTACGGCAACTGCATGGGCATTCCCATGCTGGGGGGCGACTGCGCCTTCGACGCCAGCTACAACGGCAACATCCTTGTGAACGCCTTCACCCTGGGCGTGCTGCGCTCCGATCGTGTCTTCAAGGGTTTCGCCTCGGGGATCGGCAACAAGGTGATGTACATCGGCTCCAAGACGGGCCGCGATGGCATCCACGGGGCCAGCATGGCTTCGGCGGAATTCGGCGAGGGCAGCGAGGAAAAGCGGCCCACGGTGCAGGTAGGGGATCCCTTCACAGAAAAACTGCTGCTGGAAGCCTGCCTGGAAATCTTCCAGACCGACTGGGTGATCGGCATCCAGGACATGGGCGCCGCCGGCCTCACCTCCAGCAGCTTCGAGATGGCCAGCCGCGCGGGCACGGGCCTGGAGATCCGCCTGGACCAGGTGCCTCAGCGCGAGGAGGGCATGACGCCCTTCGAGCTCCTGCTCAGCGAAAGCCAGGAGCGCATGCTGCTGGTGGCGCGCCCCGGCTGCGAGCCGAACATCATCGCCGTGCTGCACAAGTGGGGCCTGGACGCCTGCGTGGTGGGCGAGGTGACCGACAGCGGCCGCTTCATCGGCACCTGGCACGGCGCGCCCGTCATCAACCTGCCGATCCAGCCCCTGGTGGACGCCGCGCCGAAATACGACCGGCCGCGCCAGCGGCCTGGATATCTGGATGTGGTAACCGCCACGCCGCTGCCTGTGGATCTCAAACCCACGGAGGTGGACCGCACCCTGCGACAGATCCTCCAGCAGCCCACGGTGGCCAGCAAGCGGTGGATCTTCGAGCAGTACGACGGCACCGTGCGCAGCAACACACTGCTGGGCATGGGCCGCGGCGATGCGGGCATCATCCGCGTGAAGGATGAAGCGGGCCAGGACACGGGCAAGGCCGTGGCCATGTCCAGCGACTGCAACAGCCGGTTCTGCTACCTGGATCCCTTCTGGGGCGCGGCCCATGCGGTGGCCGAGGCCTGCCGCAACCTGGCCTGCGTCGGCGCCGAGCCCATCGGCCTCACGGACTGCCTCAACTACGGCAACCCCGAGAAGCCCGAGAACATGTGGACCTTCGAGCAGGGCTGCCTGGGCATCCGCCAGGCCTGCCTGGCCCTGGAGGTGCCCATCGTCAGCGGCAATGTGAGTCTCTACAACGACACCGAGGGCCAGAGCATCTTCCCGACGCCCATGATCGCGGCCGTAGGCCTGGTGGAGGATTGCGCGGGCCCGGTGCCCATGGACGCGCCGGACGCCACCGCGCTGTCGAAAGTGGGCAATTGCATCTGCGGATCAGGCTTCCGGGCGGCCCACGATGGCATCTTCCTCCTGGGCGAAACCCGCGACGAGCTGGGCGGCAGCGAGTACCTGAAGCTGCGCACCGGGCAGGTGACGGGAGCCTGTCCCGAACTGCGTCTCGACGAGGAACGGCGACTGCAGGCCTGCGTGCGCGAAGGCGTGCGCCTGGGCCTCATTCGCAGCGCCCACGACACCAGCGAAGGCGGCCTGCTGGTGACGGTGCTGGAGAGCGCCTTCGGAGGAGGGATGGGCTGCCAGATCCTGCTCAACCGGGGCAACCTGCGCCTGGATAGCCTGCTCTTCGGTGAAACCTCTGGGCGCATTGTGGTGAGCGTCAGCGCCGAGGGCGAGAGCAGCCTCGCCACCCTGTGCGCCACCCACCGCGTTCCCCTGGCCAAGATCGGCGCCACGGGCGGCAACCGCGTCACCCTCGCCCTGGACGGCCAGCCCCTGCTGGACGCCGAAGCCGCCGAACTGGCTTCGCTGCATTCCGAGGCGCTGGGGCGGTCCCTGGCCTGAAGCCGGCCTGCCCCTGATCGGTTCGAGCCCCTCGCGGGCGCGGCTCACATTCCCACATCAGCGGGCGTCTTGAGTTTCACCAGCAGGCCCTCCAGCAGGGCCTCGTTGGCTTTCAAGGCGGACTTGAAGGCCCTGCGGTCGGTGTGCTGGATCTCGCGGCGCAGTTCCTCCTGGCTGCGTTCCAGCAGGCCCACCAGCAGTTCCGTTTCCCGGTCGTTGAGGTCGAGCTCCATGGGCACCTCCCCGGCGGCCCCGGAGGCTCCTCCTGGAACCGTCAGCCCCAATATCGGCCCTCGGGGACAACCTGCCATGGGGCGGGGAAGTCTGGCTGTTTTGATCAAGAGATATTGAGGGGAATTAAAAAAATCAAGATGTATTTTCATCAAGCCGATGAAACACCAGCGTCACCCTGTTGACTCATGAATGAGCATCCTCAAGACCAAAGGCCATGCCAGCCCATCCAACCCATCACATCCTTCGCACCGTTCGGGGCGCCTACATCGTCACGGGGCTGGTGGTGCTCGGCCTCATCACCATGACCTGGATGGCGGGGCGGGCCTTTTTTCGGGCCGAGGCAGCGGTGGTGCATACGCAAGTCGTGCTCACCGAGGTGAGCCGCCTGGAATCCTCCCTCTACCGGGCCGCGGCGGGGCAGCGAAGCTACCTGCTGACCCAGGAGGCCGCCTATGCCCAGGACCGGGACCAGGCCATCCGGGTGACGAAGGAGGCGCTCCAGGTCCTCAAATGGCTCACCGCCGACAACGCCACACAGCAGGTCCGCCTGGGGACCCTGGACCACGCCCTCCAGGAGCGGTTTGGCATCTTCGCGGCCAACGCCCGCATCCGGGACACCAGGGGCCTCGTCGCCCTGTCCCTGGCCTTGAAGGGGCAGTCCCTGATCTCCTCCCAGTGCGGGCCCATCTTTTCGGGCATGGTGCAGGAGGAAACCAGGATGCTGGCGGCGCGGCAAGCCGAACGGGCGTACTGGACCCGCCTGACCTTCGTCGCTTTCGGATCCTTCGTGCTGGTGCTCTTTCTGCTGCTTCCCATCTCCTATGTTCGGATGAGGACGGAAATTCGGCGCCAGGCGGAAGCGGAGCTTCGGCGCCAGCAGCTGAGCGAGATCATCGAATCGGCGCCTTCCCTGGTGGGCATGGCGGACCAGGAGCAGAAGGTCCTCTACATCAACCCGGCCGGACGGCGCCTCCTGGGCCTCGGCCTGATGGAGGATCTGTCCTGGCTTCACATTGCGGACCTTCAGCCCCAAGGGATAGGCGACAAGGAGAAGGAGGATGTCCTAGCCCGATTGCTGGCCTCGGGCGGCACCTGGACTGGCGAATCCCTGTTCCAGGCGCGGGACGGCCGCCGGATTCCCACGAGCCAGGTGATCATGTCCCACCCCCAGCCCGAGGGCGGCATGATCCTGTCCACCATCGCCCAGGACCTCACTGCCAACAAGGAGGCGAATGCCAAGCTGGCCGCTGCCTCGCGACTGGAGCTCTCCCAGGCACGGGCCCTGGATCTGTTCAACCGGGAGCACACCCGTGCGGGCGTCCTGCGCGGCCTCATGGCCCTGCTGGAGAAGAGCCACGCCATTCCCGTCTCGGCCTTCTACGGCTTTGACACCCTGGGTGGAACCCTGAGGCTGCTGGAGACCCGGGGCATGGTCTCTGCCAAACCCCTGGTGCGGCTGGGGGAGGGGCCCCTGGGGGAGGCAGCCCTGGGGGGTGAACCCATCTTCCTGGAAGAATTCGATCCGGAGAGCGGATTCCCCATCGAGCTGGGGCTGGCCTCCCTGCGGCCGATGGCCATGGGCTTCCAGCCGGTGTTCCATCGCGAGGTGCTCCAGGGTGTGCTGGCCCTTGCCTTCCTGCGGCCCCTGACGACGGAAACCCGGACCTTCCTGGCCCAACTGGCGGGCCAGCTGGGCATCGCCCTGAGCAACCTGGCCCAGGTGGATGATCTGCACAGCCTGGCCAGGGAACTGCAGGCCAGGGGCGAGGAAATCCAGGCCAAGAACGCCCAGCTGGAAGAAGCCAGCCGCATGAAGAGCGAGTTCCTGGCCAGCATGTCCCACGAGCTGAGGACGCCGCTCAATGCCATCATCGGCTTCTCTGAGGTGCTGAAGGATGGCCTGCTGGGGCCCCTGGCCCAGGAGCAGAACAAGTACATCGCCGAGATTTTTGTCAGTGGCCATCACCTGTTGTCCCTCATCAACGACATCCTGGATCTCTCCAAGGTGGAAGCGGGCATGATGAGCCTGGACCCGGAACCGGTGGACCTGGCGGCCCTGGTGGCCAATGGCTTGACCATTGTGCGGGAGCGGGCCTCCACCAACGGACTGCGCCTGGTGGATGAAAGCTCTGCAGACCTGGGAATGGTTCGCCTGGACCTGCGCAAGGCCAAGCAGATCCTCTACAACCTGTTGTCCAATGCCGTGAAGTTCACCCCCTCGGGGGGCACGGTCACCCTGGCCCTGCGGCGCCGCTCGCGCGGTGAGTTGGCCCTAGGCGCCGAGACTCCCGAGGCCCGGGTGTTTCCGCCCGGGGCAGGGGCTGGCCTGGACTTCCTGGAGATCAGCGTCCGGGATACGGGCATCGGCCTTGCGCCCGAGGCCCTGCAGAAGATCTTCCAGCCCTTCGTGCAGATCGAATCCTCCCTGGCCCGATCCTTTGGGGGGACGGGGCTTGGGCTCTCCCTGGTGCGGGGTCTGGTGGCCCTGTTCGACGGCGGGCTTCGGGTGGACAGCCGGGTCGGGGAGGGCTCCCGCTTCACCGTCTGGTTGCCCTGGCACCCCGTTCCGGCCCTGGCGGATGAATCAGCCGCAGCCGCGGCGCCGGTGGCGCCTGGGGTGCTGAAGCGGGTACTCCTGGTGGAGGATGACGCAGTCGCCGCCGCCTTCTACCAGGAACACCTCCAGGCGGAGGGCTACCAGGTGCGGGTGGTGGCGAGTGCCGAGGAGGGCCTGGCCGCGGCGCAGGAAGCGCCGCCCGAGGCCATCATCCTGGACATCATCCTGCCGGGCATGGATGGCTGGGCCATGCTCCAGGCCTTGAAGGCAACGCCAGGAACTCGGGACATCCCGGTGGTCATCGTGTCGGTGCTGGATGACCCTGGCCGTGGCCTCGCCCTGGGGGCCAACCAGGTCCTGCTCAAGCCCGTCACCAAGGAGGACCTGTCCAATGCCATGGCGGCCCTGGGCTTCAGGACGGGCCGCCCTGGCATGGGGGGGGGGCGCATCCTGGTGGTGGATGATGACCCCAAGACCGTGGAACTGGTCACCCTCCAGCTCAAGGACATGGGGTTCAGCCCCCTGAAAGCCTTCGGCGGCCGCGAGGGCCTGGACCTGGCCCGCAGCGAAGCTCCCGATGCCGTGATCCTGGATATGCTCATGCCCGACCTGTCGGGTTTCGAGGTGGCCGAGGCCCTGGCGGCCGCGCCCAGGACGGCAAAGATCCCCATCCTGGTGCTGTCGAACATGAGCCTGTCGGCGGAGGACCGGCGGCGCCTGGGGGTGCAGGCCCGCGCCGTCCTGGCCAAGCGGGAATACCACCCGGACCATCTGCTGGCGGAGTTGCGCCGGGCCATGGCCTGGGCCGGTCAGGCCAGGGGTACGGACGAGGCGAGGCAATAGGAGAGGTGTGATGGCAAGGATTCTGGTCGCAGAAGACACTCCCGAGAATCTCGAATTCGTGAAACTGGTTCTGGAACAGGCGGGCCACGAAGTGCTCGCGGCGAAAAATGGCGCCGAGGCCTTGGTCCAGGCCCGCGCCGCCCCCCCCCATCTGATCCTGATGGACATGCAGATGCCCGTCATGGACGGGATCACCGCCACCCGGGCGCTCAAGGCGGACCCGGCCCTGGCGTCCATCCAGGTGATCGCCCTCACCGCCCTGGCCATGCAGGGGGATTCCGAGCGCATGGACGAGGCGGGCTGTGATGGCTACCTGGCCAAGCCCTTCAGCTACAAGGATCTCCTGCGGGTAGTGGCCGATGCCCTGGCAGGGCTGGCCGAGGGCGACGACTGCGAGGCTGTTTCTGATGAAGGGGGGCCGTGTTGAAACGCCAAGCCTGCATCCTGGTGGTGGACGATGAAGCGGCCAACCGCCAGCTCCTGGAGATCCACCTGAAGGCGGCGGGGTTCCAGGCCCAATGCGCCGCCAGCGGTGCCGAAGCCCTGCGCCTAGTGGCCGAGGGGGCCCCGGACCTGGTGTTGCTGGATCTGATGATGCCCGGCATGGATGGCTACGAAGTGACGGCCAGGCTCAAGGAAGATCCCGCCACCCGCACCGTGCCCATCATCCTGGTGACCGCCCTGGGGGATCGGGAGGCTCGCTTACGGGGCCTCCAAGTGGGCGCGGAGGAGTTCCTCACCAAGCCCGTGGATCGGGCCGAGCTGCTGGTGCGGGTGCGGAACCTCCTGCGGCTCAAGGAACTCCATGACCTGCTCGAGGATCACAACCGGGTGCTGGAGGAGACGGTGGCGCTCAGGACGCTGGAACTGAAGGATGCCTACCGGGAAACCATTCATGTGATGACGCGCGCCGCCGAGCACAAAGACGAGGAAACCGGCGCCCATGTGAAGCGCATCAGCGCCTACTGCAAGGAGGTCGCCGAGGCCCTGGGCATGGACGGGCCCTTCTGCCAGCAGATCTACTTCGCCAGCCCCATGCATGATGTGGGGAAGATCGGCATTCCCGATGCCGTCCTGCTCAAGCCGGGCCCCTTCACGGCGGAGGAATGGGCCATCATGAAGACCCACTCGGTCCTGGGGGCGAAGATCCTCGCCAAGGGGGAATCCCCCTACCTGAAAATGGGCGCCACCATCGCCAGCAGCCACCACGAGCGCTGGGATGGCGGCGGCTATCCCCACGGCCTGAAGGGCGAGCAGATCCCCCTGGAGGGACGCATCATGAACATCTGCGACCAGTACGACGCCCTGCGCTCCAGGCGCCCCTACAAGCCGGCCCTGACCCACGAACGGGTGATGGAGATCATCACCCAGGGGGATGGCCGCACGGTGCCGGGCCATTTCGATCCGGTGGTGCTGGAGGCCTTTCGGAAACGGTCGGACCAGATGCGGGAAACCTTCGATTCCATGGATGATTAAGGTTCCCCACCAGGAGCCTCCATGTCGCAGGAGCCCGTCCTCGCCCACCTTGATCGTCGCGCCTTCCTGGGCGCGAGCCTCGCCGCCAGCGCCACGGCCCTGCTGGGGAGCGGCGCCAAGGCCGGGGCTTCCCCCACGCCCCTGAGGCTGGAGGAGGCAACGGTGGCGGGCCTGCAGCAGGGCATGGCCGAGGGCCACTGGGCGGCCGTGGACCTGGTGCGCCGCTACCAGGCGCGGATTCGGGCCCTGGATCAGGCGGGGCCGACCCTGAAGGCAGTGATTCAGTTGAACCCCGAGGCCCTGGCCATCGCCCAGGCCCTGGATGGGGAACGCAAGGCCGGAAAGTTGCGGGGCCCGCTGCACGGCATTCCCGTGCTCATCAAGGACAATCTGGACACCGCCGATGCCCTGAAAACCACCGCAGGCTCGCTGGCCCTCACCGACCTGCCGGCGCCCAGGGAGGATGCCTTCGTCGTGCAGCGGCTACGGGCGGCGGGCGCCGTGATTCTGGGGAAGTCCAATCTCAGCGAGTGGGCCAATTTCCGCTCGACGCGCAGCAGCAGCGGCTGGAGCGGGCGCGGTGGCCAGACCCGGAATCCCTATGCCCTTGACCGCAGTCCCAGCGGTTCGAGTTCGGGCAGCGCCGTGGCCGTGGCGGCCGGCCTTTGCGCCGTGGCCGTGGGTACGGAGACGGATGGCTCGGTGGTCAGCCCGGCCCATGCCAACGGCATCGTGGGTCTGAAGCCCACGGTGGGCCTGGTGAGCCGCCAGGGCATCATCCCCATCGCCCACAGCCAGGACACGGCAGGGCCCATGGCGCGCACGGTGCGGGATGCCGCGGTCCTGCTGGGCGCCATGGCAGGCACGGATCCCCGGGATCCCGCCACCCAGGAGGCCGATGCCCTCCGGGACCCGGACTACACGCGCAGTCTGCGGAAGGATGGTTTGCAGGGTGCGCGCCTGGGCGTGGTCAAGAACCTGCTGGGCGTCCATGCCCAGGTGGACGCCGTGATCCAGCCCGCCCTGGCGGTGCTGAAGGCCCAGGGGGCGGTGCTGGTGGAGGTAGAGGTGAAATCCTCCGCCTATGACGATGCGGAGTTCGAAGTGCTGCTCTACGAATTCAAGGCGGACCTGAACGCCTACCTGGCGGGCCGGGGCGGGGCCATCAGGAATCTGGCAGGGCTCATGGCCTTCAACACGGCTCACCCTGCCGACGAGATGCCCTTCTTCGGCCAGGAGATCCTGGGCCAGGCCCAGGCCAAGGGGCCATTGAGCGAGCCTGGCTACCTGAAAGCCTTGGAGATTTGTGCCCAGGCCCGGCGAGACCTCACGACTCTGCTGGAGAAGCAACAGTTGCAGGCCCTGGTTGGTCCCACCGGAGGACCGGCCTGGCTGACGGATCATCTCAATGGCGACAGCTCCAGCCTCAGTTTCTCCAGCCCGGCCGCCGTGGCGGGCTATCCCCATCTCACGGTTCCCGCCGGGTTCGCCTTCGGGCTACCGGTGGGTCTTTCCTTCGTGGGGGCACCCTGGCAGGAGGGCGTCCTGCTGCGCCTGGGCTACGCCTTCGAACAGGCGGCCCAGGCCCGGAGGCCGCCCAGCTTCCCTCCTTCCTGTCTGGCGCATTGACAGGCAGGCCGTCCCCTTCCAGGCTGGGGGCCTCTCATCAGGAGCCTCCATGAAACGCGCACTGATCGCCCTCCTCCTCCTGGCCGCCCTGGGTGCCCCGGGCGCCACGGCCCAGACGAAGGGCGACAAGAAGGACCGGAAGACGCAGTCTGCCGCCCCCGTGGCCCAACCTGCCCCCGCCAAGGCCCCGACCACCGGCGCCATCCTGGCCAACAAGGATTCCAGGATCTTCCACCGGGCCGACTGCAAGCTGGCCGCGAAAATGAAGGAGGCCAACCGGACCAGCTTCGCCTCCTCCGTCGAGGCCAGCAAGGCCGGCTACAAGGCCTGCAAGGTGTGCAAGCCCTGAGGCGCCCATCGGGCCGGACGACGAGCGGGCGTGGTTGCGCTCGCTCGTCCTACCGTGCAGCGGGGCTCAGCTACGGTTTCTTCGGGAACTGCCGCTCGTAGGCTTCCTGGGCGTACTCGCTGGGGGGCACGCTGAAGCGGCGCTTGAAGGCGCGGGTGAAGGCGGAGGCGTCGTAGAAGCCGAGGATGGTGGCGACGTCGGAGGGGCGCTCGCCGTTGGCGAGGAGCTGGACGGCGCGCTGGAGGCGGCGCTCGATGAGGTACTGGTGGGGCGTGGTGCTGGTGGCCTCGCGGAACAGCCGGATGAAGTGGTCCGGGGTGCAGCGGGCCATGGTGGCCAATTCGGGCACGCTGTTCTTGGACCCCAGGTGGATCTCCATGTGGTCGAGCACCAGCTGCAGGGTGGAGCGGTTCAGGCGGTAGGGGAAGCGGCCCCGGTCCTCCTTCTCCGTCAGGCGTGACAGTTCGGCGCCCAGCAGGATGAGAAACAACTCCCGGGTCATGAGCTGCACGCCATCGGGGTTGGACAGCTCCTGGGAAAAGATGGCATAGAGCTGCTTCAGGCTGAGACTGCGCAGGACCGCGAAACTCTGCTCCTGCCACTTCCGGGGTGGGTGCTGAAGGGCCGAGAGCAGGGGCTCGGGGAAGGGCCCGTCCATGAAGAGGGCGGTGAAGCCGAAGGGAGTGTTGGGCTGGTGGCGCTTGAGGGTGTGGCCGAAGCCCGGCAGGAGCAGGGCCAGATCGCCGGAGCGGATGACGCCTTCCTCGCGGTCCTCGCCGGTGCACACGCGCACGGGATGGGTCGGCTGCAGCAGCATCCAGGCGTCCCGGGTGGGCAACAACTTGGCGGGTACCGGATCGTGCTTCAGCACCACGAGGCGCAGGGGGCCACTGGTGTAGGTAAGGAGATTCTTGTTGTCAGGTTCGCTCATGGCCCAGGAAAAAAAGAGATGCCCATCGGGGCGTTCCGGGAAGGATGACAGGAAATTTAGCCATGGAACACGATTTATTTCACAGCTCCCCGGTGCCATCCC
Source organism: Geothrix sp. (assembly GCA_037446845.1). Taxonomy (GTDB): domain Bacteria; phylum Acidobacteriota; class Holophagae; order Holophagales; family Holophagaceae; genus Geothrix. The sequence continues at coordinate 10,994 of JBBIHT010000003.1, forward strand.
CCGGCGCTGGTCCCCGGGCGATCCCTCAGGCCACTCCAGCCAGGGCCGCCTGCAGGCTCTGGAACAGCCCGAGCCCCCCCGTGGCGCCCAGTTTTGGGTCCACAGCCCGCTCGGGGTGGGGCATCATGCCCAGCACATTGCCCGGGACATTGACAATGCCGGCAATGCCATTCATGGCACCGTTGGGCACATGGGCGGCGCCGATTTCGCCCTCCGGCGAGCAGTACCGGAACGCCACGCCGCCCCTGGCTTCCAGGTCCACCAGGTCTGCGGGATCCAGGGTGTAGTTGCCCTCCGCATGGGCGATGGGCACCTGGAACACGGCTCCGGGCCGCATGGCGCGCGTGAAGGGCAGGTCGGCCCGTTCCACCCGCAGGTGGACCTCGGCGTGGATGAAGCGCAGAGACTCGTTGCGCAGCAGGGCGCCGGGCAGCAGCTGGGCCTCGCAGAGGATCTGGAACCCGTTGCACACGCCCAGCACCAGGCCGCCGTTGTCCGCATGGCGCTTCACATCGGCCATGATGGGTGCCAGGGCCGCGATGGCGCCGCAGCGCAGGTAGTCCCCATAGCTGAAGCCACCGGGGACGAACACCAGCTCTGTGCCTGCGGGCAGGGCGGTCTCCTGATGCCAGACCGGCACCGTGTCCCAGCCCATGATCGCGCCGCAGGCGTGGAGGGCATCGTGGTCGCAGTTGGAGCCGGGGAAGATGGGGACGGCGACCCGCATCAGAGCACCTCGATGGAGGCCTTCTCCATCACGGGATTGACCAGCAGCTTGTCGCACATGGCCTGGGCCTGGGCCCGCACCTCGGCGGCCTCGGTGCCGGGCACCTCGAACTCGATGAGCCGGCCGATGCGCACCTGGTCCACCCGGAAGCCGAACCCGTGCAGGCCCTGCTCCACCGCCTTGCCCTGGGGATCCAGGATCCCGGGCTTCAACTGCACCGACACGCGAACCTTCATGGGTTCCTCCGCATCCAGTGTACCTGAGCCCAGGCCCGGGCCGAAGGGGCGTCCATGCCTTGATGCTGAATCAGTTGTCCAGGTAATCAAATGCCGTTGGTCACATGCCCATGGACGCCTATTCGGAGTCGTCTATCCTTTTCTTTGTCCTTGTCTAGGAGCTCCCATGTGCGAAGGCTTTTCCCGGCGTGATTTTCTCAAGACTGGGGCCACCACCGGCCTGGTCGCTGGGGGCCTCGGCGCCCTGCAGCCCCTGGAGGCGGCCGCGGCAGCCTCGGCAGGCGTCACCTGGGAGAAGTCCGTGTGCCGGTTCTGCGGGACCGGCTGCGGTGTCATGGTGGGCACGCGCAACGGCAAGATCGTGGGGGTCCAGGGGGATGAGCAGAGTCCCACGAACAAAGGCCTCCTGTGCATCAAGGGCTACAGCCTGCCGGGCATCGTCAGCGGCCAGGATCGCCTCACCAGCCCCCTGATCCGCAAGCATGGCAAACTGGTGAAAGCCAGCTGGAACGAGGCTCTGGACCTGGTGGCCCGGAAGTTCAGCGAGACACTGAAGGCCCACGGGCCCGAGGCCATCTCCATGTATGGCAGCGGCCAGTGGATGATCACGGACGGCTATGTGGCCAGCAAGTGGTTCCGGGCGGGCCTGGGCTCCAACCAGGTGGAGGCCAATGCGCGCCTCTGCATGGCCTCCGCCGTCACGGGCTTCCTGACGACCTTCGGCAGCGACGAACCCATGGGCTGCTATGACGACCTGGACCTGTGCGATGTGCTGGTGCTCTGGGGCAATAACATGGCCGAGATGCACCCCATGCTGTGGACGCGGGTGCTGGAGAACAAGCGCAAGAACCCCAAGATGCAGATCATCGAGCTGGCCACCCGGCGCACCCGCACCACGGATTCCGTGGATCAGTACCTGGAGTTCCGCCCCCAGACCGATCTGGCCGTCGCCAACGGCATCTGCCAGGCGCTCATCCAGAAGGGCCTCCTGGACAAGTCCTTCATCGAGAAGCATGTGGTCTTCAAGAAGGGCAAGACAAAGATCGGCTACGGCCTGGAGGACAAGTTCAAGTTCGCCGATGACCCGAAGCCTTCGTCCCTGGAGGAACTCGCGGCCTTCCTGGCGGACTACACGCCGGAGCAGGCAGCGGCGATCAGCGGTGTGCCCGCGGAAGCCATCGAGAAGCTGGCGGGGCTTTTCGGTGACCCGAAGCTCAAGGTCACTTCTGTGTGGTGCATGGGCATGAACCAGCACACCCGGGGCACCTGGATGAACAACCTCGTCTACAACATCCACCTGCTCAGCGGCCAGATCTGCAAGCCCGGAGCCACGCCGCTCTCCCTCACGGGCCAGCCCGCCGCCTGCGGCACCGTGCGCGAGGTAGGCACCCTGTGCCATCGCCTGCCGGCAGACATGCTGGTGGCCAACCCCGAGCACCGCGCCATCGCGGCGAAAATCTGGAAGGTGCCCGTGGAAACCTTGAATCCAAAGCCTGGCCGCAACACGGTGGAGATGTTCCGCGCCTTCGACCGGGGCGAGATCAAGTGCATGTGGATCCAGACCACCAATCCCTTTTCCTCCATGCCCAACCTGAACCGCTACCGGCAGGCCGCCAAGAAGGATGGCAAGTTCCTGGTGGTGTCCGATGTCTATCCCACGGAAACCACCCAGTACGCCGATGTGGTGCTGCCCGCCGCCATGTGGGTGGAGCGGGAAGGCATGTTCGGGAATACCGAGCGGCGCACCCAGTCCTGGAACAAGCTGGCCGAGCCGCCCAAGGGCTGCCTGCCGGACGACTGGCAGATGATCGAAGTGGCCCGGCGCATGGGTCTGGGGCATCTGTTCCCGACCAATCCCAGGACCTATGTGAAGGAACTCTACGAGGAGTACCGGCAGTTCACCCTTGGCACCGGCCACGACTTGGCCACCTATGAGGACCTGAAGACCCACCGGGGCATGCGCTGGCCCGTGGTGAACGGAAAGGAAACTGCCCGCCGCTATGTGGAAGGCGAGGATCCCTATGTGAAGCCCGGCGAGGGCATCAAGTTCTACAAGAACAAGGCCACCGGAGGCAAGGCCGTGGTGTGGCTACGGCCCTATGAGCCGGCCGCCGAGGTGCCGGACAAGGATTTCCCCCTGTGGCTGTGCACGGGGCGCGTGATCGAGCACTGGCACACCGGCACCATGACCCGCCGTGTGCCCCAGTTGCACCGCGCGGTGCCCAAGGCCTATGTGGAGATCCACCCCGAGGATGCCAAGGCCCTGGGTATCCAGGAAGGCGAGCAGGTGCGCCTCCGCTCCCGGCGCGGTGTGCTGGAACTGGAAGCCCACCTGGACGGTCGGGGCAAATCCCAGAAGGGCAATCTCTTCGTGCCCTTTTTTGATGAAACGCTACTGGCGAACCTGTTGACCCTGGACGCCTACTGCCCCATTTCCGCACAGCCCGACTACAAGAAGTGCGCCGTGCGCCTGGAGCGTCTGTGATGCGGCGCGTCTGCCTGTTGCTCGCGACGACCTTTCTGCTGGCCGTGCCGCCGAAGCCGAAGCCGGAAGAGCCCCGGCCCCCACGGAAGATGACACCCTACGCACCTCCCGTGATTCCGCATCCCGTGGAGAAGGACATGGCCTGCACGGATTGCCACGGGGCGGCGGATACCGGAGCACCGGCGCTTCCCCACCGGCTCATCCTGAACTGCACCGCCTGTCACATCGAGCAGACCGATGCCAAGGATTTCCGGCCCAATGCCTTCAAGGCGGGCAAGGAGCAGCCCGGACCGAACCGCGCCACCTTCAAGGGCGCGCCACCGGCCATTCCCCACCACCTCCAGATGCGGGAGAAATGCGTTTCCTGCCATGGGGAGGATGCCCGCTTCGGCATCAAGCATCCGCACCCCAAGCGAGCCAACTGCACGGCCTGCCACCTGCCCAGCGGGGCCGGGAAGTAGCCTCCAGTCAGGGTTGCCAGCGATACCCTTCCAGATCCAGGTTGCCCAGGTCATCCACCGGGATACCCTCGTCCCGCAGGCGGCCGATTTGTTCGAAGGCACCCCACCAGCGGCCCCGGCTGGGCACATAGCCCCGGGTGTTGACCACCCGGTGCCAGGGCAGCTCCGTGCCTTCGGGCAGGCCCGAAAGCACCATGCCCACCTGCCGGGGACGCTGGGGATAACCTGCCAGCGTCGCCACCTGGCCGTAGGAGGCCAGCCGGCCCCTGGGAATCTGGGCCACCACGGCCAGCACCCGAGCACGGAAATCCGAGGATTCGATCCGATGCATTGCTGGGGTGGGCACGGTGAGCCTCATGGGAAGGAAGGACCAGCGGCAACCTGGAGACGGCCTGAGTGAAGGAAGTCGGGGGAAGGGGATCCGGTGCATGCGACCCGGCGACTCCCCCCCGTTGGTGTGGCGCTGGCCCTCAGGCTTGTACCCCGGGCCGCTGGTCGGCGGGCACTCTGGATTGGAAGCCGCCCTCGTAGCTGTGCCAGTGATCCAGGGATGGTTCGGGATAGGCCCAGCACCAGAAGCCGTCACCGGAATCGAAATCCACCAGCCAAAGCCCCTTCACATCGGCTTCCAGATCCTGCATGCTCTGCTGCCAGCTTTGCACCAGGGTTTGAAGCCGCTCCTGGAGTGCTTCCACCTGGGTGTCGTCCGAGGCCGCTTCGGCCTGGCCCAGTTCCTCTGCCAGGGAAGCGGCCAGTGTATAGACAGGTTCCGTGATGGCCCTCACCCGCGGCATCAGGGCCTGGGCTTCATCCAAGGTGAAAATGCGGCCCATGGATCCTCCGATGCTCCATCATAAGCCCATGCGGTTCGTGCCCCTGCTCTCGTCCAGTATTGATCCGGCGCCCTGGGCGCGCCATGGCTCCGTGGTGCTCCGCTGGGAGGGGCTGCATCCAGGCTGGTCCACCGAGGTGCGTCGCGGCCTGGTGCTTGCGGCCATGGTGCTGCCGGGGAGGGAACCGCTGAATGAGGCCCTGGAGGTTCTGCAGGCGCGCCTGGATCCCGATTTTCTGGTCCTTCCCGTGGGCCGTTTTCCGAACCGCGCGGGCGGGCTTCGCTTCCTGGGCCTGCTCGAAAGCCTGCTGGAGGCCACCTCGGGCCGCGCCGTGAAACTGGCGTTGCAACTGGCTTCCGGCGCCGAACCCCAGGTGCTTGAGCTGCTGAAGCAGGCCCGGGCCGAGGCTGTGGGTTTCTGCTGGCACCCCGGAAACCTGGATCCCGAGCCCCTGGCGGACCGCCTCTGGTTCGGGATCTGCGAGGCCTATTCGAACCTCGCCCCGCTGCAACGGTTGGGCTATCGCTGGGACATGGCCCTGCCGGCCCAGTCCCCGGCGAGCTTCCGCGAGGAGGCTGCGGTTCTGGCGGCGGCGCATCCACCCGTGTTGTTCCCCGAGGTGCTTCCCGCCACGGCCCTGGGGCGCCCCGTGCTGCCCGATGCGCAGGTGGTGCTGGGCGCGGCCTGGTCTTCCGGGAGCAGTCGGCCATGAGTGATCCCTTGCTGGTGGTGGCGGGCGAGGACTCAGGCGATCTTCATGGCGCCGAGTTGTTGAGGGAAATGAAGGCCCGGCAGCCGGGCCTGCGCATCATCGGCGTGGGCGGCCCTCGCATGAATCCCTACCTGGATCGCCAGCTGGCCGATGTGAAGGACCTCGCCGTCGTGGGCTTCTTCGAGGTGATCAGGCACCTACCGCGGCTGAACCGCCTCTTCAGGGAGATCCTCCGGGCGGCCCAGGAGGAAGGCGTTGCCAACGCCCTGCTCGTGGACTACCCCGGTTTCAACCTGCGCCTGGCGAAGGCCCTGCGCCAGCAGCAGCCCGGCATCCAGCTGCACCAGTATGTCTGTCCCCAGGTCTGGGCCTGGAAGAAGGAACGCATTCCCCAACTGGGCAGGGTGCTCGATACCCTCTACTGCCTTTTCGATTTCGAGCCTGAACTCTTCCGGGGCCATGCGGTGGACGCCCGTTTCGTGGGCCATCCCCTGGTGGAACTGGTGGCCCCCGAATGCGACCGGGCCTTGTTCTTTGCGGAAACGGGCCTGGATCCCGCCCGGCCCCTGGTGGCCCTGCTCCCGGGCAGCCGTCCGGGGGAAATCAAGCGGCTGCTCCCGCCCATGACGGAGCTGGTGCGCCGCTGGCGCACCGAGCGTCCCGAGGTGCAGTGGGTGCTGCCCATGGCCCCCACCCTGGACCCCGGCTTCCTGCGCGCCCACCTCGCGGCGGCCCCCATCACCCTGGTGCAGGGGCGTACCTATGCGGCACGCGCCTTCGCGGACGCGGCCCTGGTCGCCTCCGGCACCGCCACCCTGGAGACGGCCCTGCTGGGAACCCCCTTCGCCATTCTCTATCGCCTCAACGAACTGACCTACCAGGTGGCCCGGCACCTCGTGAAGGTGCCCTATTTCGGCCTGGCCAATGTGGTCGCGCGGCACGAAGTGGCGCCCGAACTGTTGCAGCGGGAGGTGAATGCCCAGCGCCTCGGGGAAGTGCTGGCCGGGCTGCTGGACCCCGGCACCGCTCGACACCTCCGTGCCGAGCTGGGGGCCGTGCGTGGCCACCTCGGTGCGCCGGGTGCGGCAGGGCGCGTGGCGGAGGATCTGTTGGCGAAACTCAAGGGGTGAGGGGCAGGGCGCGGGGAACCCTGGGCCCGGATGCTTGAGGAGGCAAGACATGGCGGTTCGGGTGGTTCGGCTGGGCAGTGCCAGGGCGGCTGGGGAGGGTATCCGCATCGGAACGGTGCGGCGGCCACCCCGGGGTGTGCCCAAAACCGAGTTCGCCACCCAGAATTGGTACGATGTCTGGTATCCCAACCTGGCGCCCAGCGCCGAAACCGTGAAACTGGGGCAGGAGGCCACCACGCCGGCCCAGTGGGCCGCCTTCGCCAGACGGTACCGCGCGGAAATGGCGGCGCCGGAGAACCTCCGCACCATCCAGTTGCTGGCGGTGCTGTCCCGCCAGACGAATTTCTCCGTGGGCTGCTACTGCGAACAGGAGGATCGCTGCCACCGGTCGGTGCTACGGGCCCTGCTGCGGGAGCAGGGGGCCGAGCTGCTGGAGGAGCAGCCGGTTGGCCTCCCCGCCGGCAGGGGTTAGTTTCCGCCGGGCAACCGCTGGGGCAGGGCGTCCGCGAAGGCCTTGCGCAGGGAGGGCGGTGCGTTCCGCCAGGCCATCAGGGCTTCCCCTCGACCCGGGAACAGGCCGTAGCAGGCCTGCCAGAAGCGGAAACCGTCGCGCCGAAGGAAGGGCAGGATGAGGATGTCCGAGCCCTTGGGGCCCGCGGCCCTGGCCACCTGGCCCAGGCCCGAGGCCCGGCCCGAGACCACCAGGCGCAGGGTCCAGGAACCCCCAGGTGCGGCGGCTCGGCGGGCCTCGCCCCGCCGCAGGGATTCCCCCAGGTCCAGGGGGTCGAAGGCACTGGCCGGGTCCTCGAGGGGCAGCAGATCCTTTTCCGTGAGCACCCGGCGCGGGGGTTCCACCTGCACCTCCAGGCTGCGGGAGGAGCCCCCAGTAAGGGTGCTGACGCTGAGGGTGTAGACGGTGGTCCTGGTCGGTACCACCGCAATGCTGGACTGGCCATCCAGTTCCAGGCCACCGGGTTCCAGGCGCACCCTGGCGTCCCCCTGGCAGACCCAGCGAAGCTCCACCTGCTCGCCGGGTTCGACCCGGGATTTGCTGGCGGTAAAAGTGCAGACCACGGGGGTGGATGCAAGGGCTGAGCGGCCCAGCACCGCCACCTCCAGGGTGCGGCTTTGCCCCCCGGCCTCGTTGTGGGCCGTCAGGGTGTAGCGGGTGTTTTCCAGGGGCGTGACGGTGACCTCGCTCTTGCCGTCCAGTTCCAGGCCGCCGGGTTCCAGACGCACCTTGGCACTGCCCGCGCATTCCCACTTCAACACCACCGGGTCCCCGGGCAGCACCGTCCTGGCACTGGCGTCAAAGGCGCAGATGCGGGCGGGTTCGCCCAGGGGAAGCCCGGGCGTGACCCGCGCTTCGATCTGGCCCAGTTGCGCACTCCCGCCGCGGGCATCGTACAGGCGGTAGGTCGTGGTGTAGGTGGGCCGCAGGGTCACCTGGAATCTTCCGGGGAGGACCATGCCACCGGGTTCGAGACGGACCTGAGGTACTTCGGCACAGGCCCAGCTCAGCAGGGTGGATTCTCCCGGCCGGACTTCCCGGGGCTCCAGGGTAAGGGCGCAGGGAGGCAGCCCCTGGACCAGCCCCAAGGCCAGGGTCAGCGTGAGCAGCGGAGTCATGGCCTCAGTTCCCCAGGTAGGTGAACCAGAAGCGCACCCCCAGATACTGGCTTTCAAAGCCCTCGGGGAGCCGCTGAAGGGGCGCCGCCCTCAGGACGGCCATGCGGGCACTTTCGTCCAGGGCGGCGTTGCCGCTGGGGATTTCCACCCGCACCCGGTCCAGGCTGCCGTCCTTGGCGATGCGGAAGTAGATCTGCACGCGGCCCTGGGCGCTGGATACGCGGTTCCAGTTGGAGGTGATGCGTACCTGGACCTGCTGGAGGTACCAGGCGAAGGGGAAGTTGCCATCCACGCCGCCCACCAGTCCCACGCCGCCCTGCACCCCCGCCGTGGGGCTCAGGCCAGGGATGCCGCTGCCTGTGCCGAAGGCCGCGCCATTGCCCGACCCCACGGCCCCCGCCAGGGGATTGGGGGTGGCGGTCTTCCCTTTGGCTGCGGTGGTCCCGGTGCCGGTGCTGAAGGGGTTCTTGCTGTCCCCCTTGGCGGCGGATTGGGTGGTCCGGGCGGCGAAGGGATCCGGGGCGGTGGCCGAGGGTGAGGTATCCCGCTGGGGCGCCACCTCCTCCACGCGGCGCAGGCGCTCGCCGGAGGTTCCCACCGCCATGGCTTCCGAGCCGCCGGAGGCCCCCGCCATAGCCGCGGGCAGGTTCACCCAGGTGACCTTCACCTCTTCCGCGGCCGGCCCCGCTCCGTGTCGGGGCCAGAAGAAGGCCGCGCCCAGGGTCAGGTGGAACCCGACGCTGAGCGCCAGGCCCCATCCGAGTTGCAGCTCGCCCTGGCGGGCGCGGCTGCGGAGGTATGCCTGAAGATCCTGGCTCATCTGGCCTCGATGGCCGGTGCGATGGGGGCGGCGGCAGTGACGAAGCCCACCTGGGTGAAGCCTGCGTCACGAATGACATCCACCACCTGGATGACGCGGCCGTAGGGCACATTGTGATCGGCCCGCACCAGCACCGGGCGCTTGCCGCCGCTGAGGGCCTTGGCCTTGAGCTGGTTCGCCAACACCGGCAGGGGCATGAAGGCCTGGTCGAACTGCAGGCGGCCATCGAAGGTGACGGACACGGTGAGAGCCTCGCTCTCCAGATTGCGGCCCGTTCGGCTCTCCGGCAGCTTCACCTCCACGCCGGTGGTCATCATGGGCGCGGCGATCATGAAGATGATGAGCAGCACCAGCATCACATCAATGAGGGGCGTCATGTTGATATCGGCCATGGCGCCGCGCTTGGAACCTGGGGTGAAGGACATGGGGCTCCTGGGCTGAGAAACCCAGTCTAGCGTGGTGCTGGGATCGCCGGTCTGGAATGCCCCCGTGCCCTCAGAGCTTCTGGGGAGGCTGCCCGGAACCCAGGGTAGGCAGATCCTTTCAGACCAGGACCGGGGTCACCCGGTACTTTCCCTTCGCATCCTGGCTCACGGTGCCGGCGGGGATCTCGGGATCGTGCTCGAAGACGAGGATGGTGTCGGTGCCCGCGACTTCCGCCAGCACTTTCTGGCGCTCGTTGACGCAGGTGACCACATCCAGGTCATAGCCCATCACCCAGGCGGGCTGGATGTGGCGGGCGGTGGGGATGAGGTCGGCCAGGTAGACGAGGCGCCGGCCCCCGCCCTCCAGGACGATGTTCTGCAGACCCTGGATGTGGCCCGGGGCGGGACGAATCGTGAGGCCGGGCAGCAGCTCCACGGTGCCAGCCACGGTGTCGAGGATTCCTGCGGCCTCCAGGGGCTCCCAGTTCTGGGGGAGATAGCTGGCCTTCACGCGCAGGTGGGGCTGTCTGGCATCCGCCAGATCCCGGGCCTGCACCACATAGCGGGCGTTGGGGAAACTGGGAACGAGTCGGCCCTGCGCATCGGCGCGGGTGCTGCCGCCCGCGTGGTCGAAGTGCAGGTGCGTCAGGATGCACAGGGTGATGTCCTCGGGCCTCACGCCATGCCTGGCCAGGTTGGCATCCAGCACACCCCGGCCCTCGAACTTGAAGCGGGTCATGAAGTCGTCACTCTCCTTGT
>JBBIHT010000004.1:0-19642 GCA_037446845.1 Geothrix sp.
GTTCATCTGATCCGCAGGCAGGTTCTTCCCGTAGAACTCCGCTTCCCATTCGGGCATGGTGCCGCAGGACCAGAACATGAAGGGAATGGCCACCTCCAGGGCATCGTTGAGCAGCACCTGCATCTCGTCCACTTTGTAGTCGGCGGGCAGGACGCCGGCGGCCTTGAGGTAGGGGATCTGGCGAGTGGCCATGGCGATGAGTTCGCCCATGCCCTCGTGGAAACTGGGATTGGCGCCATCCCGCAGCAGGGGAGGCACGCTGGGGTTGGTATAGCTCATGAAGTAGTAGCCGTGGCCCAGCTCGTGGTGAGTGGTCTCGAACCACTGGGCATTGGGCTCAACGCTCATGAGGGAACGGATATCCGTATCCAGGTCGAGATGCCAGCAGGAGGCGTGGCTGTTCTTCCTGCGGGTGTCGCCAGCCTTCACGGGGTAGAGGTCCGACTTGGCCCAGAAGGAGGCGGGTAGTGGATCGAAACCCAGGCCCGTATAGAAGGACTCCGCGGTTTTGACGATGCGCTCTGGCTGCCAATCCTTGAAGTAGGGATCGAAGTCAACGGCTTTGACAAAGCCTGTCCAGTTCTGGCTCCAGCGGTTGTTGATCCAGTGGGCGGGGATGGCCCTGGGCACCGGCTGGCCGTACTTCCTGGCCATTTCGTACTTCACCCAGGTGTGCAGCTGGAGGTACAGGGGCCTCAGTTCGGCCATGAACCTGCGATTGAAGGCCAGCATCTCCTCGGTACTCAGGTCGTACCGCTTAACCTGCAGGGCGAAGTAGTCGGAATACCCCAGCTCCTGGGCCACGCCGTTGCGCAGGTCACGCAGGCGCACCAGGCCATCCTTCAGGGGCAGGCCAATCTCCTTGCTGGCTTCCCACCACTTCCGTCGCTCGGCCAGATCCTGGCTGGCGGAGAGCTTCCCGTCAATCTCGTTGGCGCTGACGGGACGGCCGTCCACCTTGAACTGGAAGCCGTTCATGAGGGAGACCTGATGGGTTTCCGCCGCGATGCGTTGCGCCACCAGCACGGGCTTGGTCATGGGCCCTTCCTGGCCGTAGGGCATGAGCAGCACCCGCTCCAGTTGGCGAACCGTGATGTCGTTGAGATCCTTGCGCTGCCTGAGCAACTCCTTGGCCTCGGTGATGAGGGCCGGATTACCGTTGAAGGCGGCGGAGGCCTTGCCGGCCCATTCGGCGGCGGCATCGTGCTCGGGCTTCACATCGGTGGATGCGGCCCACTGGGCTTCGGAACTGACCGCATACAGGGCCTGGTAACCGGCATTCACCAGTTTCAGGAAGCGGTCTGCTCGATCCTGTACGGGGGCAGTCATCTGGGCCATGAGCGGCACTCCAAGGACAAGGGCGGGGAAGAGACGCATGGGACCTCCTGGGAACCTTCCATTGTGCCTTGCCGGGCACCCGGGCGGCACCGGAATCCCGAGGCCATGCGCGGCCCCCGCCCGGCGAAGCTCCCGTGAGAGGATATCGGGCAGTCCCGGAGGCTCAGCCCTGTCCTTCCCGAAGCGCCTGATTGTTTGCCTGCTGTCCCTGGCGGCCTTTGCCCCGGCCGCTCCGGGGCCTACCCTCACCGTGGCCGCGGCATCGGACCTGCAGTTCGCCCTGGTCGAGCTGAAGGAGGCCTTCCTGCGCCACCATCCGGAAATCCCGGTGCAGTTCTCCTTCGGGTCCAGCGGCACCTTCTACACCCAGCTCACTCAGCACGCTCCCTTCGACCTTTTCCTGTCAGCGGATCTGTCCTATCCCGAGAAGCTGGTGGACGCAGGCCTCGCCGACGGCGCGACCCTGTTCCGCTACAGCCGGGGCCGACTGGCGCTGTGGGTGCCCAGGGGCTCGGCCATCCCCCTGGAGCAGCTTGGCCTGAAGGCCCTGGCTCATCCCCTGGCCCGGCGGGTGGCCCTGGCCAATCCCCGCCACGCCCCCTACGGGCGGGCCGCGGAGGAAGTGCTGTCCAGGGAGGGCCTCCTGGACACCCTGCGCCCCAGACTCGTCTTCGGCGAGAACATCAGCCAGACCGCCCAGTTCGTCCAGACCGGCAATGCCGACATCGGCCTCCTGGCCCTATCCCTGGCCAGGGCACCCGCCCTGGCGCAGACCGGGCGGTACTGGGTGATTCCCGAGGCCCTGCATGGGCCCCTGGACCAGGGCGGCGTGATCCTGCACCGCACCCGGAACCGGGCCGGGGCCCAAGCCTTCCGACAGTTCCTGCTGGAACCCGAGGGCAGGGCGATTCTCCGGCGTTACGGCTTCGTGCTGGAGGTCCCCTGATGGATTGGGAAGCCATCCGCCTGAGCCTTCGGTTGGCTTCGCTGACCATGCTCCTGCTGCTCGCCCTTGGCCTGCCCATCGCCTACTGGCTGGCCTTCTCGCCGCGCCGCTGGAAGTTCCTCGTGGAAGCGGTGGTGGCCCTGCCCCTGGTGCTGCCCCCCACGGTGCTCGGCTTCTACCTGCTCATCGCCCTGGGACCGAGCAGCCCCCTGGGCCGCGCCTGGGAGGCCCTCTTCGGACAGACCCTGCCCTTCTCCTTCGAGGGCCTGCTCATCGCCTCGATGCTGTACAGCCTGCCGTTCATGGTGCAGCCCCTGGCCGAAGCCTTCGCCAGGGTTGATCGAGGTCTCATCGAGGCCTCCTGGTGCCTCGGGGAATCCCGCTTCCGCACCTTCTTCCGGGTCATCGTCCCACTGTCCTGGGGGGGGCTACTCACCGGGCTGGTGCTGACCTTCGCTCACACCCTGGGGGAGTTCGGCGTCGTGCTGATGGTCGGCGGCAACCTGCCGGGCCGTACCCGCACCGTGAGCATCGCCATCTACGACCAGGTGCAGGCCATGGACTATGGCCCCGCGGCCCGCACGGCTGCCCTGTTGCTGGGCCTGTCCTTCCTGGTGCTGGTGCTCACCTACGGCCTGCGTCGCCGCCAGAGGTCGCCATGGCACCTTTTCTGACCAGTGACGCCGCCCGGAGCTACCCTGGTGGCCCCACGGTGGAGGCCGTTTTCGGGATTCCCAGAGGCGGCTTCTCGGTGACGGTGCTCTTCGGCCCTTCGGGTTCCGGTAAGACCACGGCGTTGCGGCTGTTGGCGGGCCTGGAGCGCCCGGACCGCGGGGTGATCCAGGTAGGCGGCACCCCCTGGTCCGATGCGGCGAAGGGCCTCCACCTGCCCCCCGAGGCCCGGTCCATCGGGCTGCTCGCCCAGCAGTACCACCTGTTCCCGCACCTCAGCGTCGGGACCAACCTGGCCTTCGGCCTCCGGGGCCTGCAGGCGGGGGAGCGGGCGGCGAGGGTGAAGGATCTGCTGCGACTCCTGGATCTGGAGGGGGCGGAACGGCGCCGCCCCGGTGAACTGTCCGGCGGCCAGCAGCAGCGGGTGGCCCTGGGCCGCGCCCTGGCGCGCAATCCCCAGCTGCTGCTCCTGGACGAGCCACTGTCGGCCCTGGACCGCCCCGCCCAGCAGCGGCTGCGGAAGGAACTGCGCGACCTGCTTCGCCGGCTGGATCTGCCCACGGTATGGGTGACCCACGATCGCGCCGAGGCCCTGCAACTGGGCGACCGTCTGGTGGTGCTGGACCAGGGCCGCGTCCGCCAGAGCGGCGACATCCAGCAGGTCTTCGATCGCCCGGCGGATCCCGCCGTGGCGCAGATCCTGGGCGTGGAAACGGTCATTCTGGGCCAGGTTGAATCCGTGGCCGAGGGCATGGTGACTCTGCAGGTGGGCAGCGCGCGCCTCCTGGCCGCCGACCCGGGGGGCCTGGGCAGCCACGCCTTCGCCTGCGTGCGGGGCGAAGATGTGGCGGTGGAACGGAGGGACGGCAACCTGGTGGAAACCACCGCCCGCAACCGTCTGGCCGCCCGCCTCAAGGCCCTGCACCCAGAAGGCCCCCTGGTGCGTCTGGACCTGGACTGCGGCTTCCATCTGGAAGCCCTGGTCACCCGCCAGGCCTGCGCGGATCTCCGCCTGGTGGAGGGCGATCAGGTGTGCGCCATCCTGAAGGCGACGGCGGTACATCTGATTCCGCACGATTGAAGGCCTTCCCTCAACAGCAAAGCGGGCCGCTCGGCCCGCTTTGCTGTTGAGGCGTGAACGGCTACGCCTTCGCCCACCGCAGCACCGGCTTGCGGGCCGCCGTGGTCTCGTCCATGCGACGCAGGGGGGCCTGGGTGGGCGCCTGGTGCAGGGCGTCGGGATTCTCCTCCACCTCCCTGGCGATCTCCAGCAGGGCGTCGCAGTAGGCGTCCAGCTCGTCCTTGCCTTCGCTTTCAGTGGGCTCGATCATGAGCGCGCCGGGCACGATCAGCGGGAAGTAGATGGTGGGCGGATGGTAGCCGTGGTCAATGAGGCGCTTGGCGATGTCCAGGGTGTGGACGCCATGCCTGGCCTGGTTGGAATCACTGAACACCACCTCGTGGAGGCTGGGGGATTCGATGTGCAGGGCGAAGGCGTGCTTGAGCCGGGCCCGCACATAGTTGGCGTTGACGATGGCGCGGAGGGTGGCCTCGCGCAGGCCGTCGGAGCCGTGGCTGAAGCAGTAGGCCAGGGCCCGCACCAGCACACCGAAGTTGCCGTAGAAGGTGTGCACCTTGCCGATGCTCTGGGGCTGGTTCCAGTCCCAGTGGTAGCTGTGCCTGGCCACCTCGCCTTCGCCCACCTTCTCGGTGGCTCGCACCACCACGGGCACGGGCAGGAAGGGAATCATGGCCTGGATGCAGCAGACAGGCCCCGCGCCGGGGCCGCCGCCGCCGTGGGGGGTGGAGAAGGATTTGTGGAGGTTCAGGTGCATCACATCCACGCCGAAGTCGCCGGGCCGCGCCACCCCCACCAGGGCGTTCATGTTGGCGCCGTCCATGTAGACCAGGGCGCCCACGCTGTGCAGCAGGTCGCTGATCTCCTTGAAGCGGAACTCGAAGACGCCGGTGGTGTTGGGGTTGGTGATCATGGCCCCGGCGATCTCGGTGCCCAGCTCCGAGACCAGGGTCTGCAGGCCCTTGCGCACCCGGCCGTTCACGGGATCGGTCACATCCTCGAAACTGATGGTGCCATCGGGGCGGGAGGGCAGTTCCACCACCTCGAACCCGGCCATGGCGGCCGAGGCGGGATTGGTGCCATGGCCGCTATCGGGAATGAGGATCACGCGGCGATGGCTGCCCTTGGCCAGGTGGTAGGCGCGGATGAGCATGATGCCCGTCATTTCGCCATTGGCGCCGGCGCTGGGCTGGAGGGTGACGCCGGGCAGGCCGGTGATTTCCTTGAGCCACTCCTGCAGCGTGTAGATCAGCTCGAGGTTGCCCTGCACCAGGGCATCGGGGGCCATGGGATGACTGTCGGTGAAGCCGGCCAGGGCGGCCACCTTCTCGTTCACCCTGGGGTTGTGCTTCATGGTGCAGGAGCCCAGGGGATACATGCCGTCTTCCAGGCCGTAGTTCCACTTGGACAGGCGGGTGAAATGACGGATGACCTCCACTTCGGACAGTTCGGGCAGAGCCGCGAAGCCGCCGCGCTTCAGGTGGGCCGGGCGGGTATCCCGGGCGGCCGGCACATCCAGTTTGGGCAGGTCCATGCCCCGCTTGCCGGGAACCGAACGATCAAAGGAGAGGGTTTCGCGCTGGCGAAGGAACATGGGAATCCTCAGACGGTAGCGGGGACGCGGGCGAGGGTCTCGACGAGGCTCTCGATCATGCGGCGGCTGTGGAGTTCGGTGGCGCACCAAAGGATGCACCCGGCGTATTCGGGATAGAAGCGGCCCAGGTCCAGGCCGGGGAGCAGGCTTTCCTCAAGGCAG
Organism: Geothrix sp.; assembly: GCA_037446845.1. Taxonomy (GTDB): domain Bacteria; phylum Acidobacteriota; class Holophagae; order Holophagales; family Holophagaceae; genus Geothrix. Next base: position 5,791 of record JBBIHT010000004.1, read on the forward strand.
GCGGCCTGCAGGGCGGCCATGTCGCCCTTGTAGCGCAGCACGAACTCGTTGAAGAAGGGCTGCTCGGGGACGGCTTCCATGTCGGGCAGTTCCAGCAGACGCTGGCGCAGGTACTGGGCTTTGGCGGCGTTCTGCTCGGCCAAGCCCTTCATGCCCTCGGGGCCCGCCAGCTGCAGGAAGATGTTGGCCCGAAGGGCTACGAGCCCCTGGTTCGAGCAGATGTTGCTGGTGGCCTTGTCGCGGCGGATGTGCTGTTCGCGGGCGGTCAGGGTCAGCACATAGCCGGTGCGGCCATCCAGATCCTTGGTCTGCCCAACGATGCGCCCGGGCAGTTCACGCTTGAAGGCATCCTTCACGGCAATGAAGCCCAGGTAGGGGCCCCCGAAGCTGGGCCGGTTGCCCAGGCTCATGGCCTCGCCGCAGGCGAAGTCCGCGCCCACCTTCCCGGGGGCTTCCAGCCAACCGAAGGCGAGGGCCTCCTGGGTGACACTCACCACCAGGGCGCCTGCCGCATGAATGGGGGTGGCCAGGGCCGTGAGGTCTTCCACGCAGCCCAGGAAATTGGGGTAGCCCAGCAGCACGGCGGCCACATCGCCGTTGAGCTTGGCCTGGAGGTCGGCTGGGTCCGTGACGCCATCCCGGAGGGCCACCTCCACGACCTTCAGGTCCTCGTGGGGGGCGAAGCTCGTGGCCAGGATCTGCCGGTAGAAGGGATGAATGCCCCGGCTCACCAGGAGGGTCTTGCGCTTTTTGGCCACGCGGACGGCCATGAGGGCCGCCTCGACGCAGGCGGTGCCGCCGTCGTACAGGCTGGCGTTGCTGACTTCGAGCCCGGTGAGATCGCAGACCTGGGTCTGATACTCGAAAATGTGCTGGAGGGTGCCCTGGCTGATCTCGGGCTGGTAGGGCGTGTAGGCCGTGAGCCACTCCTGGCGGCCCACCAGGGCATCCACCGCCGCGGGCACGAAGTGGTCATAGGCCCCAGCCCCCAGGAACTGGGCGCAGAAGCGCTGGTTGCGCTGGGCCAGGTCCATGAAATCCCAGGTCACCTCCTGCTCGGAGCACTGGGTCGGCAGGTCCAGGGCACGGTGCAGGCGCAGCCCTTCCGGGATGCCCGCCAGCAGGTCCTCGGCACGGGCCACGCCAATGGTGGCGAGGAGGGCTTGGTCCTCGGAGGGAGAGGAGGGCAGGTAGCGCATGGCGGCCTCGGAGTGAGCGCAGAAAAACGCGAACCCCCAGATTATCAGCCCCGCCCGCGATCACCGTAGCGACAAGGATCACAGGCTGGACGAGGACAGACCGATTCGGGGGCGGGTCAGCGCCGCTTCCAGAGGTCGAAGGGCTGGGAGCCCACCACCACATTGAAGGACCCCGTGGCACCTCCCCTGGCCTGGGGCCCGGCCAGCTTCAGGAAGCCGTAGGAGGCTTCCACATAGAATTTCGACAGGGTGGTCTGCAGCAGGAGGCCCATCCCCTGGACCTTTGGATTCCCCGCCTCCCGGAACAGGGTTCCCGCCTCTGGGGACACCCGGGCCAGGTCGAAGCGGGGCGTGACCACCACCGTGAGCCCCAACCCCGCATAGAAGCGGAAGGGGAAGCCCAGTCGCACCGCCGCGAAATGGGGAGCCAGGTAGCCCTCGGCCCTGGAGCCGATCACGAAGGAGGGCCCGCCCAGGGCCCACCAGCGATCCAGGGGCAGATTCCGGCCCGAGCCCCACTCCAGGTCCAGATCCACCCCGGTGGACTCGCTGAAGGAACGCAAACCCCGGGCCCGGGCGTAGAGCTGCTGGAAGGCCCCGGTGGGCAGGGGGCCGGGGCGCAGCTCGCCGTAGCCATAGCGCGCCCGCAGCAGCAGACCATCCCGGGGCAGGGTGTGGCGATCCAGGTTGTCCCACTCGGCCGAGAGGAACACGGAATCCTGGGCCTGGGAGCGCCGCTGGCCATTGGCCCGATAGGAGGCGTCCCGGCGCCCAACATCAAGGCTGGCCTTGCCGGTTCCCAGGTTGCTGAAGCGGAGATAGGTCCTGAGATCCAGGTCCGACGCGCCGATGCGGCCGTCCAGGCCCGTGCCTGCAAGCTCTGGGACCGGCCAGGACAGCGGCACCTCCAGACGCTGCTGCCAATAGTTGGCCCCCAGTTCGAACCCCGCTCCCGGCGCGAAACCGAACGAGTGCCGGAGGGCCAGCGAGGCCTGCTCCTGGAGCCGGTTCCTGGCTGCACTGAAATCCAGCTCGGCGTTCCTGAAGCCCAGGTTCACCGCCCGGTAGGACAGCCCCACCTGGCCACCCAGGGTTGTCTCGTACCCCAGGGAGAGGTCCAGGCGCTCCCGCTGCTGGGGCTGGGGCAGGAGGGTGAGCACGGCCCTGCCATCCTCCCCCGGGCGGATCTGGTAGCGGAGCTCGGAGAGGTGCAAGCGGTGCTCGACGAGGCTGATGCCCTGCTGGAGGGCCGCCGGCCGGAAGGGACGGCCTTCCAGAGCACCCGGGATCCGCCTGAGCTGGGCTTCATCCACCGGCTGCCCCGGCGCGTTGCGAACCAGGACCGGGCCCAGGGTGGGCTCCTTCAGGAGCACCTGGAGCCGCCCCGTGGCGGGGTCGAAGCCCGAGCCCCGGACATCCACCAGGGGACGACCGGCCATCACCGCCTGGAAGACCACTCGCCCCATCACCTGGCCAAAGGTCTCGGGGTTGAAGCGGTCCCCGACCTTCAGGGAGCTAACGAGCTGCTGGAGAATGGGGGCCACATCCTCCTCGTCGGCTCCCACCGTGAGGCTCTGGATCCGGCCGAAGGGTTCCACATGAATCTCCAGCACGGCGCCGGGCGTGACCAGGGCCCAGGCCTGCCGCGCCTGACCGTGGACCAGCAGTTGCTGGAGAAAAATCTGCACATCCTGCCGACGGATGGTCCCGGGGTGAACCAGCCAGTCCGCTGGCGGCGCCAGGGCCGGACCGGGGCCATGGTTGCCCTCCACCAGCACGCGCACAGCCACGGCCCCCAGTGCCTGGTGGCCGCCGAGCCGCTGGCGCAGCAGCGCATCCAGGTCGGAGCGCCGGGCGTCGAAGGCTTCCCGCCCCTGCCGGACCAGGGCCGGGCCCTGGCGCCCGTACTCCAGGAAGGGCGCGTCCCGGATCTCCGGGCGAAGGAGGAAGTCTGCCGCCGCTCGGCTTTCCCACTGGCGTCGCTCCACCACCAGATCGAGGCTGCGGGCGGCCACGGAAAGAATGCTGCGGGAAGGGCGCCGTTCCAGGGGCGCACTGATATCCACCGCCAGGACCACATCAGGATGGAAGGCCGCCCTGGCCGTGAACACCGGCAGGTTCTCCACCAGCGCCCCATCCACATACTGCTGGCCCTCGATCACCACGGGGCGGAAACCGCCCGGAATGGCCATGCTGGCCCGCACCGCCTCCACCAGGTCGCCCTGGCTGAACACCCTGCCCTGGCCCGTTTCCAGGTTCGTGGCCAGGATGCGCAGGGGCCGTTGCAGGTGGTCGAGGTCCCCCTTGGAAAAATAGGCGCCGCGAGCCAGGAGGCCCTGGAGGGTGTGCTGCACCTCCACGCCGCTGCGCAGGCCCTGGGCCAGGGTGATGCGACCCTGCTGCCGCTCCGCGGAAAGGAGGGTGGCATCGCGGTCCTCCTGCTCCCCAAGGGTTTCGCCAGGGGTCCGGTACAGGGGCTCCAGGAATGCACGGGTCAGGTCCAGCCGCTCGAACAGCGCCTCGATTTCCCGGCCGGAGAAACCGCTGGCATGGAGGGCGCCCACCAGCGCGCCGGCACTGGTGCCCACGATGCTGTCCAAGGGATAGCCGACTTCCTCCAGGCGCTGGAGCACGCCGATATGGGCCAGGCCACGGGCGCCCCCGCCGCTCAGGGCCAGGGCCACCCGGGGCATCCCCGGAATCTCCACCCGCGGCCCGAAGCGGAACACCATGTCCGCCGGCTGGACCACCACCTCGATGCGTTGGGGCACGGCTTCCTGGGCCACCAGCAGCGTGGCCATGCCGAGAAGGAAACCCAGGCGCAGGTTCATGCTTCAAGTGTCCGTGGTGTGCCCTTCAGGCGAGTGCCGCCCGTTGTGCCTGCATCAGATTCTCGCAGCCGCCCAGTCCCAGGTCCATGAGCGCAGCGGCCTCGGCCCGCCCGAAGGGGCGACCTTCTCCGGTGCCCTGCAGTTCCACCAGGTCCAGTTCACCCCCGCACAGGGTCCGGGCCGCCACCAGGTTGCAATCCACAGCCGCCAGGTGATCCTCCTCGTACTCAAGATCCAGCACGAGGCCGCGACGGCCCTCGCCGGATTCCACGATGCCCGCGCTCACGGCGGCCACCTGGCGCACCAGAGCGCGCTCCAGGTCCTGACCCCGCAGGGCCAGGGCCACCGCCACCCAGGCGCCGGTGATGGCGGCGCAGCGGGTGCCCCCATCGGCGTTCAGCACATCGCAATCCACCGTAAGCGTCCGCTCACCCAGGGCCACCAGATCCACCGCCTGGCGGAGACTCCGCCCGATGAGCCGCTGGATCTCGACCGTGCGCCCCTGCTGTTTTCCGCGGGCGGCCTCGCGCTCCACCCGGGTGTGGGTGGCGGCGGGCAGCATGCCGTATTCGGCCGTGAGCCACCCCGTACTGCGGCCCTTCATCCAGGCAGGCACCTTGGCCTCGAGATTGGCGGCGCAGAGCACATGGGTCTGCCCCATTTTCACCAGGCAGGAGCCGGAGGCATGCGGTTGGACGCCCAGTTCCATGGCGAGTGAGCGGAGTTCGTCCGGTTGCCTCATCAACCCTTCCTTTCGATCTTTTCCACCCGCTGCAGGTGGCGTCCGCCTTCAAATGGTGTTTCCAGGAACAATTTCAGGTAGGATTCTGCATTGAGCGGATCCGTCAGCCGCTGGCCGAAAGCGATGGCGTTGGCGTCATTGTGCTGCCGAGCCAGTGTCGCGTGCTCTGGGGAGGTCACCAGCGCGCAGCGGATGCCCGGATGTCGGTTGGCCGTGATGCTGACGCCGATGCCGGATCCACAGACCAGCACGAGGCGTTCCCATTGATCCATCCCCTCTGCGGCCCGGTGCGCCAGATCCGGGTAGTCCACCGAACCTGTTCCATCCGTTCCGAAATCCACCACCTCGTGCCCCTGTTCCTTGGCCCAGGCCTTGAGCCGTTCCTTCAGGTCGAACCCCGCATGATCGCTGGCAAAACCGAGTTTCATCGTCCCCTCCCCCAGGCTCCAGCCTACCGCCCCCTGGCCTTGGCCCAGCCATGTTGAATCCCTTCCTCCAGTATCGCCCCCAGGACCGGGGCTTCCTGCTCTGCATGCCCGAGGCCGTGGGCCCGGGAGAATGGGCTCGGGCCCTGCGCAGCCTCCCCGGCGAGCTGCAAGGCCGTGAACGGCTGACCCCCGCCAAGGCCCAGATCTTCCTGCCCGATGGCACCCTGGTGGAGATGCACGCCCTGCCCCTGCGCTGGCAGCGGGCCTACCCCTGGCTCAGTTCCCTCGCCCTGCGCCCGGCCCAGGCGGGTCCCACCCTGCGCTACTGGGCCACAGCCCTGCGCCTTCTGCAATCCCTGGTGATCCGCGGGGCCACCCTGCCCCAGCTGGAGACCCGCACCAGCCCCTGGAAGGCCCGCTGGGGCGTGAGCCTCACGGGACCCGCGGACCGCGAGGCCCTGCGGCAACTCATGGAGGCCATGCCCCCTGCGGCCCTCGCCTTCCCGGAACAGGACAACTGGGCCTTCACGAAAACCATTCCCCTGGGTGAGCTGGATGCCTTCGACATCGAGGACGAGGCCGCCCTGCCCCCATCCCCGGACCGGGTACTCACCGCCTTCCTGGAAGAAGGCGCCGACTTCATCCTCCGGTTCGTGGCCTGCGGACTGCGCGCTGGCGACGACCCCCGCCTGGGACTTATCCACAATCTGCGCGGGCACAAACGGGACCGCCTGCCCTGGGACGAGCGGATCATGGTGGCCCTTTCCCACCAGCTCCCGGAATTCCCCACCACGGGCATCACCGAGCGAACCCTGGGCGAACAGCTGGAGCAGTGGAGCGAAGGGGCGCAGCCCCAATGGATCCGCCCCAGCCTGCGCCTGGAGGCGCCGGAAGTTCCCCCGGCGGCCCAGGCCCTGGACGAGGCGGACCGCCTCGCCGAGGAAGGCTGGATCCTGCGCGTGGGCCTGGAGACGGAGAAGGGCACGGAAATCGGCGTGGATCGGCTCTGGGAACCCTCCACGGAACCTGAGGTGCTGCAGGCGCGGCAGACGCTGCTGCGCGGCATCGCGCGGGCCATGCCTTTCTTCCCCGCCCTGGAGCGGGCCCTGGCAGGCCAGCGGCCGGAGGATCTGCTGCTGCTCCCCACGGAAGCCTGGCTCTTCCTCACCAAGGGCGCCGCCCTGTTGAAGGAATCCGGGTTCCTCGTCCACATCCCCGAGGCCCTGGCCGATTTCGGTGGCGCCAAGCGCCTGCGCGCCAAGGTGCGCCTGGGGGCCCGTACCCTGGAGGATGGACCGGCCGGCAGCCAGGCCGGGCTGGAAGGCAGCGTCAGCGCGGACTGGTCACTCATGCTGGGGGACGACACCCTGAGCGTGGAGGATTTCGCGCGCATGGCCAGCCTCAAGCACCCGCTGGTGGCCTGGAAGGGCAAGTGGGTGGCCCTGGATCCCGCCACGCTCAAGCAGATCTCCACCGTTCTAGAGGCCAGCCGCGGCGCGGGGTTCGAGAGCATGACCAAGGGCGAGGCACTGGCCGCAGCCCTTACTGGCACGGCCCGCATCCCCGGCGTGAGCGAGGCCATCGAGGTGGAGGCGGCCGGCGATTTCGGCGCCGCCCTGGCGGACCTGAAGATCCTGCCGGACAAACCCATCACCCAGCCCGCCACCTTCCAGGGCCAGTTGCGGCCCTACCAGCTGCGGGGACTGGCCTGGCTGGAAGGGCTCTCCCGCCTGGGTCTAGGCGGAATCCTCGCGGACGACATGGGCCTGGGCAAGACCATCCAGGTGCTGGCCCTCCTGCTGCATCGCCAGGAGCTGAGTCCCCGGCACGGCCCCGCCACCCTGCTGGTCTGCCCCACCTCGCTGCTGGGAAACTGGGAGCGGGAGCTGGAGAAATTCGCGCCCAGCATCCCGGTGTTCGTCCACCACGGCAACAATCGCGACCCCCTGCCCAAGGCCTTCAAGCCCCATACGCTGGTGCTCTCCACCTATGGCGTCATCCGGCGGGAGGAGGACACCTTCCACACCCGCTCCTGGGGCATGGTGGTGGTGGACGAGGCCCAGGCCATCAAGAACGCCGGTGCCGCCCAGGCCAGGGCCGTCCGCCGGCTGCGGGGCGCCTTTCGACTGGCCCTCACGGGCACGCCCATCGAGAACCGGCTCACTGAACTCTGGGCCATCCTCACCGCGACCCTGCCCGGCTACCTGGAGAGCGAGGTCCACTTCAAGGAGCACTTCGCCAACCCGATCGAGAAATACCGCGATCCCGATGCGGCCCAGGAACTGCGCCAGCGCATCGCCCCCTTCATCCTCCGCCGTCTCAAGAGCGACCACAGCATCATCCAGGACCTGCCCGAGAAGCAGGAAATGAAGGTCTACACCACCCTCACCCGCGAACAGGCCGAGCTGTACCAGTTCCGCGTGGAGAAATTGGACGAGGATCTGGGCACAGCCTCGGGCATCGAGCGGCGCGGTCGCATCCTGGCCCTCCTGACCCACCTCAAGCAGATCTGCAATCATCCCAGCCAGTTCCTGAAGGCCCAGGGCCCCTACCGGGGCCGCAGCGGCAAGCTGGATCGCCTCACCGAGATGCTGGAGGAGGTCATCGAGGGGGGCGACCGGGCCCTGGTCTTCACCCAGTTCAAGGAGATGGGCGATCGCCTCCAGGTTCACCTCAAGGAGGTGCTGGGCTTCGAACCGCCCTTCCTCCATGGCGGCACCCCCCGAGCGGGCCGCGACGAAATGGTGCGCAGTTTCCAGGAGGATGCCGACACCCCGCCGGTGCTGCTCCTCAGCCTGAAGGCGGGCGGCGTGGGCCTGAACCTCACAGCGGCGACCCATGTGTTCCATTTCGACCGCTGGTGGAACCCGGCAGTGGAGGACCAGGCCACCGACCGCACCTACCGCATTGGCCAGGACCGTAATGTCCAGGTGCACAAGCTCATCACCATCGGCACCCTGGAAGAGAAAATTGATGCCCTGCTCGAATCCAAGCGGGATCTGGCGGATCGCGTGGTGGGCAGCGGCGAAGGCTGGCTTACCGAACTGGATGACGAGGCCCTGCGCCATCTGGTTGCGCTGGAGCCCGGCGCCGAACTGCTGGATGCCGAGGAGGATCTGGAGGATGACCGGGAGGACGCGGAGCCCACCGTGCGCCTCGGGAAGGAGATGGCGCGATGATCAGCACTACGGATCGTTTCGGCGCCACTTGGTGGGGCCGCCTCTGGATCCAGGGGCTCGAACAACTCAGCGACGACTACGAGAACCGCCTGCCCCGCGGCAAGAAGTACGCAGAGGAGGGGCATGTGTCCCACTTCAGCGTCTCGCCCGGCGAAATCCAGGCCCGGGTTCATGGACGCAAGACCTACAATGTGACCCTGGCGCTGCCCGCCCTGACCACGGTGCAATGGCAGAAGGCCCTGGATCGCATCACCCAGGAAAGCCGCTTCGTGGCTTCCCTCCTGGCCGGCGAAATGCCCCAGGGACTTGATGAAACCTTCCGCGAAGCCGGGGCCAGCCTCTATCCCAGAGTGCCCAAGGAGCTCCAGACCCACTGCGATTGCCCAGACTGGGCCAATCCCTGCAAGCATGTGGCGGCGGTTTGCTATGTCATGGCCGAAGCCCTGGATCGCGACCCCTGGCTACTGTTCGACCTGCGGGGCAACTCCCGGGGCGAAGTCATGACGGCCCTCCAGGCCGCCCTCAGCCAAGCCACCGTGGCGGCACCGAAGAAACGGGGCCGGCCTCCCAAGAAGAAGCTCACCGTCGCTGATCTCCTCCGCCGAGAGCAGCAGGAGCCCCAGCCCTGGCGCCCCCTGCCTGAGGAGGCCTACGACGCCCTGCCCATGCCGCTGCCGGACATCGTCATTCCCCGGGCCATCCCGCCTGATCCTTCCGTGTTCACCCAGCTCGGTCCCCTGCCCCATGCCCGCATCGAGACCAGCCTGTGCCTGGCGGCACTCATGCACCGCACGGCCCAATGGGTGCAGCAGCAGATCGAAGAAGGCCCGCGCCGCCTCGAGGACAGCGATGGGGAGGAGGCGGGCGACCTGAACCAACCCGCCTCGCCCTTCGATGCCCCCCTGCCCGCCATCTCCCGCCCGGCTCGCAATTGGCACAACAAGAAGCGGCGCTGGGGCAAGAAGAACTCACAATAGATCGCCACAGGAGCCCACCATGCGCGCCATCGCCACACCCAACGCCCCGGCCGCCATCGGGCCCTACACCCAGGCCCAGATTTCGGGGGGTCATCTGTTCACCGCCGGGCAGATTCCCCTGGTGCCCGAAACCATGGAGATGGTCTCGGGCCCCATCGAGGCCCAGACCCTGCAGGTCATGAAGAACCTCAGCGCGGTCCTGGCCGCCGCCCATACGGACTGGAACCGGGTGGTGAAGACCACGGTTTTCCTGACGGATCTCGGGGATTTCGCCGCGTTCAACGCGGTGTACGAGCAGGCCATGCAGGGCGCACGGCCCGCCCGCAGCACCGTCCAGGTGGCCGCGCTCCCGCGGGGGGCGAAGGTGGAAATCGAGCTGATCGCCGAGGTGTAGGACAGCCCCGCGCCTAGTTCGCCCGCATGCGCTTGCGGTTCAGGCTGGCGATCTCCAGAGGCACGGGATACAGGGTGGACTGGGCGACGGCGCTTTGCCCCTCGCGGGACAGGACGAACTGCAGGAACTCGGCCACTACCGGGGGAAGCTCCTTGCCGGGGGCCCGGTTCACATAGAGGTAGTAGGTGCGCGACAGGGGATACTTGCCCGAAACCACGGTCTCCTGGTTGGGGGCCACCGGTTCCTTGGCGTGCAGAGGCGTAAGGGCCAGCGTCTTGTTGCGGCTCAGCCAGTTGGCCAGGGTCCCGATGCCCAGGCCCGAGGCATCGGTCATGACGGATTCCGCAATGCCTGACCAGTCGGGGCTTTCCTTCACGGTGGCCTTGTACTTGCCCTTGAGCAGGACCATTTCCTGGAGGGTGGCCCGGGAAGCCAGCCCCTCGGCCCGCATGTAGGCATTGATGGGGCGGTGACTGTAGTCGCCCCCGCGCACGCCCAGATCACCCCAGGTTTCCACCTGGGAATCGGATTTGTAGCCCGCCAGCTTGGTGCTTGAGTAGGCCGCATCCAGCTGGTCCATGCCCATGTCCCGGATCGGGTTCGCGGCATTCACGAAGACGATGAAGGCGTCGTAGCAGACCACCAGTTTGGTGGGTTGGTATCCGTACTTTTTCTGGAAGGCCTGGAACTCTTCCACCTTCATTTCCCGCGGCATGTGGATGAGGGTCGCGCCATCCTCGATGAAGGCCTTGATGACCCGGGGCACGGGCACATGCGCCACCTTGAAGTTCACCCTGGGCTGGGCGCTCCTGAAGGCGACTTTCCATTCCTCCCACACATCCGCCAGAGAATCGGCCCCGATGCTTTCCAGCGTCCCCTCCACCTGGGTGGCGGCCACATACCCCGGAAATCCGGGGTCCACCTTGGGGGCATACTGGGCCACGCCCTGGCCCGCGAGAGAGGCGCACAGGGCGGCCATCAACACTACGCTTCGCATAGGAACTCCTGGCAGGATGCGAGTGTCCTTCCAGGCGAACCGCAGCTTCGTTGAGAAAGGCCCGGGCGCCTGGGGGGAACTCGTGCGGAGCTTAGCCTACCATAAGATCATTTTTATAAAAAAAATTTCCAGGTCCGCGAACGGAAGCCCGCAACCCTCAGGAGGCCTGCGGACCGGGAACCGGGTGAGGCGCGCCGCCGCGCCGGCCTCGCGGGCCGAAGCCCCTCTCCAGGCCCTGTTCCAGCAGGGTCTTCTGCTCCGGGGTCAGGATGGGCAGGATCGCCAGGCGCAGCGATCTCCGCTCCAGCAGCAGTTCGAACTGGGCCGCCGCTACTTTCTCGTGCAGCCCTTTCAGTGCGGTGAGTTCCGTTTCGGGCTTCAACAGGGCCTCCCGCAGGGCCCGGCGAGCGGCTTCGCCGGCCTCGGACTTGGTTCGCAGGGCAGCCTGATGCTGCTCCCGCAGGGCCTTGATCTGTGTCCGCTGCGCCTCGGTGAGGTTCAGGCCTCGGCCACGGCCTTGGTAACAGACCCACCCCCGCCGGTGCCCATGGCCTGGGCCGAAGCCCTGGGCCTGGACGGCAACCCCCGCGAGGGTGAAGGTCCCCAGCAGGGTCAAGGGGGGGAACAATGGGTGTCGCATGGAAGTCTCCTCGTGAAGGGGCGGTCCGCCCGTCCATCCCAAGAGACCCGCCCTTCCTGGGGAAGGTGACGGGGATCTTCAAGGGGTCTGCCGATCCTCCGAGGAACTACTCCTCCTCGGTCTCGCCGATGTCCTCGGGAACCTGGGCCCAGCGCCGATGAGCCTGGAACGCCGGATCCTCCAGACGCGCCAGAAAGGCCTTCATCCGGGGGGCCCAGAAGGCGGCGGGTACATGCTCCGGAGGTACCAAGGGCAGGAGCTCCGCCGGGGCCTCCTCCAGGCACAACTGGGTGAGGATCAGCGCCTGGCGGTAGCTCTCCCCCACGGGCGTGAGGTTGGTGGCCAGCGTGTCCAGGAGATCTGCCGTTGGCGTGCCGGCCGGCAGGGTTGCCACCACGCCCTCGAGCACCCCGACCGTCTTCAGCCGGGCGGCGATGAGCTTGAGGTGCAGCCGTTCCAGGTGGCGGCGAGGCGCTCCCTGCGCCAACGCATGCGCCGCGTCCTCCAGATGGGAGTCCAGCTTCCGGAAGAGGAGGGAAAGGGCCACTTCGGCGGGGGGGAGTGCGTCGAGATCCACCATGTCCTGAGCCTACCCCAACCGGTTGGACGAACCGAGCCTAGGCGATCAGCATAGGGGCCAGAGGTGGTTCATGACGAATTCGGATCTGCTGGACGCCACGACGCTGCGCAATCTGGTGGAACTGGACGATGGCAGCTACGGACTGATGAAGGAAATGATCGCCCTTTTTCGGGAAGACACGCCCCACCGCATCCAGGACATTCTTGCCGCGGCCAGCCAGCGCGATGCGGAGGCCCTGTCCCGCAGCGCCCACGCCCTGAAGGGCGGGGCTGGCACTCTGGGAGCCAGGGCCCTGCGCGCCCTGGCGGCGGATCTTGAGTCCATGGCAAAGGATGGCTCCGCGGATGCCGGAGAGGACCTCCCCCACCGCCTGGAGGCGGCGTTCCAGGCCGCGCTTTCAGCCCTGGAAACCTTTGTGCAGGAAGGCGAGCAGCGGGGCTGAGCCAAGGCTCAGGGCTCGCCGAAGGTTTTCACACCCGCCGTGCCCTTGGGGGGCGGGTTGTCGCTGATCTGGATGCGCCCGCTGGCATCGGTCCACTGGTAGATGCGGCTGGCCATGCGTTGCTGCGGTGTGGGTTCGGCCCCCTGCACCGTCTCGATGCTGAAACCGCCCCGTCCCTGCCGCAGCAGCGCCATGCTGCCGGCCATTTTGGGATCGGGCTGGACCGCCTTGCGCTGGTAGAGGTCCAGCACCCGAGGCACATAGGCCTGGGTTTCCCGGTAGGGCGGGATGCCCCTGTGCCGGTTGACCGCGCCCTCGCCCGCGTTGTAGGCGGCCACCACCTTCGTGAGGTTGCCCTCGTAGTAAGTGTGGAGCCACTTCAGATACTTCACGCCGCCCCGGATATTCTGGCGGGGATCGAAGGGGTCCAGCACCCCGAAGCGCTCGGCGGTGGAAGGCATCAGCTGCATGAGGCCCAGCGCCCCTGCCTTGGATCGGGCCTTGTAGTTGAAGGCGCTTTCGGCCTGGATGATGGCCCGGGCCAGGTAGGTGTCCACGCCCTCCGCCAGGGCGATCTCATCCACCAGGGCAATAAGCTCCGGGCTCTTCAGGGCCTTGGCCATGTCTGCAGGGGAGATCGCCAGGCGAACTTTCCCCACGCCGACGCCCTTCAGAACCAGGCCCTGGGCTTTCATGTAGGCCGGGGGCAGGTTGTTGATCACCAGGCTCCCGTGGCGGTCGTAGTAGGTGTAGAGGTAGGTGAGGCCAGGGCGGACGCCATGTTTCAGTGGACTCTTCGCAGCCGATGGCCCCCCGGCGGCAAGGGCCAGGAGGGCGAGCGGAAGAGTCAGGGCGCGGCGCAGCATGGAACCCCATGATACGGCGCGCAGGCGGGCGCAGTCCCCAGGGTCGGTCATCTTTCCGCCCAGCCCACAAGGACCATGCCCACCACGGCGTGCGACCGAGGGAGGGCAGGAAGACGGACCGCAGCGAGGGACCACGCTGATCTGGTCGCCGTTGATGAGGTCCCCGCCCGTCAGGATTCCCGGCTTACCGGACGAGCCCCGCCAATTCCTTGGGTGCCGGCCGTCGCGGGAAGGCAGCTCCTCACCGGGTCCCGGCGGTCGCTTACATGTTCCTGCGATACTGGCCGCCCACTTCGTAGAGGGCCTGGCTGATCTGGCCGAGGCTGCAGACCTTGGCGGCTTCGAGGAGTGCTTCGAAGAGATTGCCCTGGGTGCGGGCCACCTCCTTCAGGCGGGCCAGGGCTTGGGGGGCGCGGTCGGCGTTGCGGGCGTGGAAGGCGGCCAGGTTGCGGATCTGCTGCTGCTTTTCGGCCTCGGTGCTGCGGATCAGCTCGGGGGCGCCCAGCTCGGCGGGCTTGGGGTTGAGGAAGGTGTTCACGCCCACGATGGGCAGCTCCCCGCTGTGCTTGAGGTGCTC
>JBBIHT010000005.1:0-18747 GCA_037446845.1 Geothrix sp.
CAGCAACAGGTGGCCGCCATCCTGAGGGCCCTGGAGGCCCTGGGATGAAGCCCTCCCCGCCCTTGCCGGGCACCCTGCCGAGGGAGATCGTGCTTCAGGGCCGTCCGCTCCAGGTGCATACGGACCAACCGGATGCGCTGGACCGGGCCGTGGCGATCCTGGAGGCCACCTTTCAGGACATGGACTCGCAATGCAAGGTAAGATGGGGGAGCGTCCCCAAGGGCCTGGACACCCCGTCCTGGTACCTTCTGGCCGCTCTGAACTTGGCGCACCGTGTGGCGCGCCTTGAACAGGAAGCCCATCAGCACACCCACAACCTGGAACAGACGCTGTCGAAGCTGCTAACGGATGTTCCGGACGACCCTTCCGCCCCTGTGCCACTCCTCGACGAGGACGGAGACTGATTCCCTGCGAGGCTTGTGATCATGGCCAAGCGCTTGTTCCGTAAGTCGCCTTGGGAAGCCTTCCCCCTGACCTGTGCGTTCCGCGCGTCGGCGCGCCTTAGCCAGGGATCCTGGTTTCCCCCCTACCAGCTAGGGAACTCGGCACGCCTCCACGACTGAGCGGGGATTTTGACATCGGGGTCCTTCCCTGGGGACTGGTGGCTTCTGGATCTTTCCTTCCGGAGTCGCCCATGAATCTGATCAGTTGGATTTTCCTTTTCCTGTTCTTCATCGCCGCAGCCATTGGCCTGCTCATGGCATTGCGGGCCCAGAAAGCCACGCTGGAGGCCTCCCGAATCCGGGGGGATGTGGAGGCCGAAACCAAGGCCCAGCGGGAGAAGCTGCTGGAAGATGCTGCCCGTGAAGCCCAGCACCTCCGGGAACGAGGGGCCCAGGAGGCCGAATCACTCCGCAAGGAAGTGGATCTCAAGGCCAAGGAGCAGACCCTCCTGGCTCGCCAGGAGGCGGAAAAGCTCCTGAGTGAACGACAGAAAAACCTGGACAAGCTGGAAGAGCGCCTCCAGGCCAAGGAGGAAGGGCTTGACAAGAAGCACCAGCAGGCGGATGCCAAGGCCAAGGACCTGGAAACCCTCACAGAAAAGCGAAAAGCCGAACTGGAGAAACTGGATGCCCAGCAGGTCGAGGCCAAACGGCTGGTGGAAGCCCAGGCCCTGAAACTCGAGGAAGTGGCGGGGCTGACACGGGAGGATGCCAAGCGGGAGCTGACGGCTCAGCTGGAGTACGCCGCCAAAATGGATGCGGCCAAGCTGGTGCGGCGCATTGACGAGGAGGCCCAGGAAGAGGCCATGAAGAAGGCTCGCTGGACCATCGGCGCGGCCATCCAGAGGGTGGCTTCCGATGTGGTGGCGGAGCAGGCGGTCAGTTCCGTGCAGCTGCCCAGCGACGACCTCAAGGGCCGTATCATCGGCCGAGAAGGGCGCAACATTCGGGCCCTGGAAAAGGCCACGGGCTGCGACCTCATCGTGGATGACACGCCGGAAAGCATCGTGGTCTCCAGCTTCGATCCCATCCGCCGCGAGGTGGCCCGGCAATCCATCCTGAAGCTGCTGGCCGATGGCCGCATCCACCCGGCCCGCATCGAGGAGGTGGTCGAAAAGGTCAAATTGGACATGGACCAGCACCTCAAGGAGATCGGCGAGGCCGCCTGCATCGAGCTGGGCTTCCCGGATATCAACCCCAAGCTGCAGAAGCTGGTGGGACGCCTGAACTACCGTACCTCCTATGGCCAGAATGTGCTGGAACACACCAAGGAAGTGGCCCGAATCGCCGAGTACATGGCCGGTGAAATGGGTGGGGACGCGAAACTGTGCCGTCGGGCCGGCCTGTTCCACGACATCGGCAAGGCGATTGATCGGGAAGTGGAAGGCACCCACATCGAGATTGGCATGCAGCTTCTCCAGCGCTATGGGGAGAAGGAGGCGGTCATCCACGCCATGAGCTGCCACCACGGCGACTTCGAGCCCCGCACCGTGGAGGCCATGCTCATCACCGCCGCCGATGCGCTGAGCGCCGCACGCCCCGGCGCGCGCCGCGAAATGCTGGAAACCTATGTGAAGCGCCTGGAACAGCTGGAGGGTATCGCCAACAGCTACAAGGGCGTCCAGAAGAGCTACGCCATGCAGGCGGGTCGCGAAATTCGCATCCTGGTGGACGCGGGCTCGGTCAACGACGACCAGGCCTATTGGATCGCCAAGGATGTGAGCCGCCGAATCGAAAGTGAGATGCAGTATCCCGGACAGATCAAGGTGACGGTCATGCGGGAGCTCCGGGCCATCGAAATCGCCCGCTGAACCACGCCGCCTCTGGTACAGTTCAAGCTCTTCCCTTTTCAGGATTGAGCCTTGAACGCCCCGCGCCCCTCCGCCGCTCCTGCGCTTCCGCTGGAGCCCAGTGAAGCCCTGCTGCTCCAGGAACGGCTCCAGGAAAGCGCCCGCCTGCAACGGCACCTGGCCGAAGGCATCTACGCCCTGAGCCTCACCCGCACCCGTGATGAGGTCCACCAGGTCCTCATGGGCCGCTTGGCGGCGATACTGCCAGGTGCCCACTGGTTCCTGGGGCGGCAGGAAGCGGGCCAGGGCCCTCACATGGTGCGCCTGCCCGGCTGGCACGGTTCCCGGAATCCGCCCCTTGGCGCCCGTATTGAAAACCTGGGCATTCCTCTTCAGGACACGGGCTTCGCCCGGGAGATCTATGATCAGCGCCAGCTCTGCTTCGTGCCCCAGGCCGCTGCCGCCCCCGACTTGATCCCGCCGAGCCTCGCCGAAACCTACGGACTGCAGGGCCTCTTGGGCATTCCCCTGATCTTCGAGGGCCGTATCGCGGGGGCCTTGTACGCTGCCACCTTCCAGGGAGAAGTCCCCCTGGCCCCCACCGAGGCCCAGTTCGCCATGCTCCAGAGCCTGGCCCGCATCGCCGCCCTGGCCCTGGAACGCATGACCGCCGAAGGGAACCTGGAGACCTCCGCTGCCTTGGCCAAGGACTTGGCCCTGGCCGTGAAGGAGCTGGCCGGGGCCCCCAACGAAAACACCCTCATGGACCTGCTGTTCCAGTGGGCGGGGCGCCTGGCACCCCTCCCGGAGTGGTGGTACAACCGCTACGATCCCGAGGAACTGAGCAGCGTCACCACCCACTGGACCCACGGCCTCGAGGCCATGGGGGAGCGGGCCCTCATCCAGCGACCCCTGGGTGTCGAGGGCAACCGCCTGTTGGAGCGGCTCCATTTCGGGCAGGAGGCCATTCTCATTGACCACTGCGACGGGCACCCGGACCTGACGGACCAGGATGACTGGCCCTACCGGACCCTGATCCTGCTACCCCTGTCCCACGAAGATCGGGTAGTTGGCTTCCTGGCGGGCGGTTCCTTCGGGGACCATGGCCCCGTGCGGGTATCCGACGACCGCTTCGAGGCCCTTCGCAGTCTCGCGGAAGTGGCCGGCCTGGTGCTTGGGCGCCTGCATGCCCAGCAGGCTCTGGAGGCGCAGGAGCGCCGTTTCCGCATGCTGTTCACCCAATCCCCGGATCCCATCCTCCTCCTGCGGGACTGCCTCATTGTGGACGCCAACGAGGCGGCCCTGGCCCTGTTCGGCCGCTCCCGGGAGGATCTTTTCGGAAGCTCACCCCTCGCCCTGACTCCAGAACTGCAACCGGATGGCACCCCCAGCGCCCAGGCTTGTGAAGCCCATACCGCCGGAGCGATGGAAGGCACCCACGAGCGCTTCGAGTGGACCTTCCTGGGTGCGGAGGGCAAGAATTTGATTTGCCTCATGGACCTCACTCGGCTCGAGTCCGGCGATGGCCCCATTCTGCACGCCATTGTTCGGGATATTTCCGCCCGCAAGCAGGCGGAAGCGGAGCGGGCCAGCATGGAACGGCAGCTCTACCAGGCGCAGAAACTGGAAAGCCTGGGGGTATTGGCCGGGGGCATCGCCCACGATTTCAACAACCTGCTCATGGGTGTCCTGGGGAATGCGGGGCTTGCGCTTGATCAGCTCAGCTCCTTCCATCCCGCCCGCCACAACCTGCTCTCCATCCAGAAGGCGGGCCAGCGGGCCGCTGACCTCACACGGCAGATGCTGGCCTACTCCGGCCGTGGCCAGTTCCTGGTCCAGCTGCTGGACCTCAGCGCCCAGGTGGATGAAATGGTGCACCTGCTGGAGGTGAGCCTTCCCAAATCGGTGCTCCTGACCCTGGACCTGCGCCGCCATCTTCCGGCGCTTTCGGCGGACCCCTCCCAGATCCAACAGGTGGTCATGAACCTGGTCATCAATGCGGCCGAAGCCATCGGGGAGGCCTCCGGTTCCATCACCATCGCCACCGGGGTCGAGCGCCTGGATCCGGGCTCCATGAAGGCCATGCGCATTGGCAGCGAAGCCGTGGCGGGGACCTTCCTCTTCCTGGAAGTGGCCGACACCGGCTGTGGCATGGATTCGGAAACCCTGGACCGGATCTTCGAGCCCTTCTACACCACCAAGTTCACGGGCCGTGGCCTGGGGCTGTCAGCACTCATGGGGATTGTTCGAGGCCATGGCGGCGCCCTGGCGGTCCATTCGAAACCGGGCCGGGGAAGCACCTTCAGGGTCTACTTCCCTGCGCAATCCCTGGCACCGCTGGCTCCCGCCAGCCTGCCTGCCGATCCTGCCCCCCAGGGAGCGGGCCTGGTCCTCATTGTGGACGACGATGAAACCGTCCGGGCCGTGGCCCGGCAAGCTCTGGAGACGGGCGGCTATGAAGTCATCGAAGCCCGGGATGGGCGCTTTGCCGTGGACCAGGTGCGGGCTCATGGGAGCGCCATCGCCATGGTCCTGCTGGACATGACCATGCCCCACATGGGGGGGCAGGAAGCCTTCAGGGCGATGCGCCAGGTTCTGCCGGATTTGCGCGTCGTGCTCAGCTCCGGGTACAGCGAGACCGAGGCTCTTGGCCGCTTCGAAGGCGATGGGCTCAAGGGCTTCATCCAGAAGCCCTACGCACCCCGGGACCTGTTGGCCCAGGTCCGGTCAGTGCTCGAGGGCTGAACATGCGGACCATCCTCCTGCTGGTGGCCAGCAATGTGTTCATGACCTTCGCCTGGTACGGGCATCTCCGGGACCACCGGAACAGCCCGCTGTGGCTGGCGATCCTGGCCAGCTGGGGCATCGCCTTCTTCGAGTACTGCCTCATGGTGCCGGCCAATCGCCTGGGCTACAGCCGCTTCAACCTGCCCCAGCTCAAGGTCATCCAGGAGGTGGTGACCCTCTGCGTGTTCGCCCTGTTCGCCCTGCTCTACATGCGGGAGCGGCTGCATCTTAACCACCTCTGGGCCGCCTGCTGCCTGGTAGGGGCTGTCTTCTTCGTGTTCCGCCGGTGAGCTACAGGTGAATGAGGCCGCGCCTGAGGGCGACCATGGCGGCCTCGGTGCGGTCCTTCACCTCGAGTTTGCGCAGCAGGTTGTTCACATGGATTTTCACCGTGGGCTCCGCCAGGCCAAGCGCATCGGCGATCTCCCGGTTCCGTTCCCCCTTGGCCAGGAGCTTGAGCACATCCAGTTCCCGGGCCGTGAGCTTCTCGGCATCCATGGCATCCACCAGGCGGGCGGCCGTGGCCGGAGGCAGGTACCGCAGGCCAGCCGCCACGGCGCGAACCGCCTCGATGAGGGTGGCCCGTCGCACGCTCTTGAGCAGGTAGCCCCGGGCTCCCGCCTCCAGGGCATGATGGATATCGGCATCGCCCTCGAAGGTGGTCAGCACGAGGATACGGGCCCCGGGATCTTCCCGCCGGATGGCCTTGATGGCTTCCAGGCCCGTTTGACCCGGCAGCTGAAGGTCCATGATGGTCACCGTGGGACGAAGGGTGCGCCAGGCCTGCACCGCCTCCAGGCCGTCCCCGGCCTCGCCCACCACCTCCAGGTCCGGCTCGCCCTGGTGCAGGATGGCCACCAGTCCGTCCCGAACCACCGGGTGGTCATCCACGATGAGCATGCGAATGAGGGAGTCCGGGCTGTCGGTCATGGGCGCCACCTGTGCAGGGGAAGGGAAAGGGTAATGGAGGAGCCCAGTCCATCGCTGGAGAGGATGTCCAGGTGGCCGTTCCACTGCCGGACCGTTTCCCGGATGCTCTGCATGCCGTAGCCGCCAGCCTCGGCAGCCGGGTCGAAACCCTGGCCATCGTCCTCGATGCAGAGCGTCACCGCCCTGCGATCGTACTGAAGCAGCACGCGAAGCCAGTGGGCGTGGCCGTGGCGGAGGGCGTTGGTGAACAGTTCCTGGGCCATGCGCAGCAGATCCTCTTCCAGGTGGGCCGCCAGGGACCGGGCCCGGCCGTTCTGGGCGAACTCCACCTGGACTTCCGTCCCGGCCAGCAGGCGATCCGCCAGCAGCTTCAAGGCGCCCAGAAGGTCCATGCCCTCGGGCTTGCGCGTGCGGAGCGACAGCACGGAGCGCCTAGCCTCCTGGAGGCTGGATTCGGCCAGACTGCGCGCATGTTCCAGGCGGGAGAGGATGGGAGAGGGATCCCCCTGCATCCGGCCCAGTCGGGCTTCGGCCGCCTCCAGCTGCAACATGACGCCGGTGAAGCCCTGGGCGAGGTGGTCATGGAGCTCACGGGCCATGCGGTTCCGTTCCACGAGTACCGCCTGCCTTGAGGCCACCTGCTGGAAGCGGAGCCGTAACACCCAGCCGACCAGGCCTGCGCCAAGGAGGCCCAGCAGGCCCCAGAAAGCCGGCCGCTGAAAGAGGTAAGGCTCGATGCGCACAAGGATGCTCTGCTCCAGGGGTGCGCCCTCCTCGTCCAGGCGCCAGGCCTGGACCCGGAAGCGGTAGCTCCCGGGCCGGGGGTTGGCGTAGACCGCCAGGCGCCGGTCGCCCACTTCGTTCCAGGCGGATTCCAGGCCCTCCAGGCGGTAGCGGAACCTCACCTGACCGGCGCCCGTGAGCGATGTGGCCGTGTAATAGACCTCGAAGCGGCGCGTTCCCGGGGGGACCCGGACGGGGGTGCCTTCGGCCAGCAGGGTTTCATCCGCTTCAGTCTTGAGGATATGGAGGCGGAGGGGCGAGCCCGGGGTTGGCTCGCCGGCGCGTTCCCGGCGCGCAATGCCCCGAAGCGTCACCTGGTACAGGTCGCCACTCAGGGTCAGGCATGCCAAGGGTTGGGGCCCCAGGGGAATCTGAGCGGAAGGCAGGCCGTCCCTTTGATCCAGCTGGAGCAGGGGCATGGGGTCGGTCGGACCGGAGGCGCCCACCCGCAGCCAGTCCCTGGACACCCGCAGGAGGCCCTGGGGGGTGCCCAGCCAGAGGTGATGCTTGCGGTCCTCGGTGATGGTTCGGATGGGGAGGAGGAGCGGTCCCAGGGGCCCAGGCAGGGGGAGGAACTGGCCTTCGCGGAACCGCTGAAGACCGAGGGAGGTGCCGATCCACAGGTCCCCGTCCTCATCCAGGTGCAGCGCCTGGGTAGTCCGGGCGCCCCGGGGCGCCTTGGGCTCCAGCCAGGTGAGCTGGCCCCCTTGGATCTGGCCCAGGCCAAGGGTGCTGCTGGCGAGGAAAAGGGGTTGGCCGGGGGCCCCTCCCGCCATGGCCTGGATGCCCGTGGCACCGGGGAAAAGGCGCTGGCCGCCATTGGGAGCGATGGCCAGGAGCCCCTTCTGGGCCAGGCTTAGCCACAGCTCACCACTGGCGGTTTCGAACAGGCTTTGAATGGCTTCCCCCGGACCCCCCTCGGTCAGGGGGAGCCTGCGCGCCTTGCCCTGGTCGAGGACCAACAGGATTCCCCGGGCTGTGCCCAGGAACAGGCCTCCTTCGCGCCGGGGCCAGATGGCGGTGATGTCTTGGTCTTCCTTCGAGGCCACGGGATGTCGCAGGAGACGCCCCTGCCGGACCACTCCCAGGGCGCCGCCCTTCTGCAGAACCCACACCTGGCGCTGGGTATCCTCGCAGACCATCTGGAAGCGCTGGGAGGTGAACCCTGGCTCTGGCCGAAGCGCCTGGATGGGAGTCATCTGCAGGGCTTGCAGACCGCCCCCCTCCCGCCCCAGCCACAGGGTGCCTCCGCTGTCCTCCAGGAACGCCCGGATGGGCGTCGCGCCGGGCGGGTGGGGGCCCATTTCCACGACCCCCGCCGGTGACCTGCGCAGAAAACCGCCGGAGGCGAAGGCCAGCCACAGGGCGCCGTGGCGGTCCACGAACAGGGCCGAGAGGGTGGAGGCCGGTAGTGCGCGCGACCAGGGAGGGGCGACCAGTCGCCCATTCTCGAGGGTCAGAAGCCCCTCCGTTTGAGTGCCGATCCAGAGACGGCCCTCGGGCGAGCAGTCCAGAAGGGTGATGCCGGTTCCCGCCAGCGCCCCCAGGGTCAGGTGGTCCCCCTGGAGGCGCCACAGCCCGGAGGTGGCCGTGCCGACCCACAGGGTGCCGGCCGCATCCTGGCACAGAGCCTGGATGCGCAGGTGGGCCGCATCCGAAGCCACTGGTGAGAACCTCCCGCCCTCCCAACGCAACAGAGGGCCCTCCTCCGGCGCCGCCCACAGGGTGCCCTGGCGGTCCTGGAAAAGGAGATGGATGGCGCACTCCGGCAGGCCGCTGGAGACGCCCACGGCTTCAAACTGTCCCTTCCGGACGCGGAAGAGACCCGGCTCCCGGGTGGCGACCCACAGCGACCCGTCCTGGGACCGGGCCAGCGAAGTCACCTCGTTGTTGAGGAATTCGGGGGTATCGGCTCGGGAAAAGGACTCAAAGGTCGTGCCGTCAAACCGCACCAAGGCCCCATCGGTCCCGATCCAGAGGAAGCCGTCCCGGCTCTCCAGGAGGGCCGTCACCGTTTCCTGGCGGAACCCTTCCCCGGTGGACCAGGTCCGGTGGCCCAGGGCAGCCAGCGGCCAGGCCGGATCCAGAGCCCTGGCGCCCTGGCACAGGCAGATCAGGAGCATCCACACCACCACCCGGACCCCGGCTGGGGTTCGAGGCGATTCGCCTGTGCCTGAGGGGGAGAGGAGCATGGCTGTTGAAGGGTAGGCCAAGACCCGCGTCAACCACAACAGGAATGCCCTAGATCGAAGGATCTAAAACGCAGGTTCCATTCGGGATATTGGCAAAGAGGTGGGCTGGGTCCATTGTGGAGGTCTTCCCTGTGTCACCCTGGCCGCCCCGGGGTGGGACGCCCATTCTTGCTGTCGCTATTTTCTGATGCCGTCTCATGAATGCAAGGAATCGAGGCACAAACCGATGACATTCCCCCGCAGGCCTGCACTCCGCTCAACGCGACTCCCAGGGCACCGGCCGTCCCCTTTCCCGGAGGCCGTTCCTTCCGGGACGATCAGACTCGGGCAGGTTCGCAGGCAGAGGCTGGGTCGCCCCGGGTGGTTGTCCGCCCTGGTGCTCATGGGCTTCCTGGGGCTTGGCCTGATGGGATGCGGGGGGTCCAAGGCGAGCGGGGGGGTGGCTCAGTACTACGGGAGCTATCATCCATCGGGTTGGATTCAGAATCATGCTGGCGATGCCGTCAAGGGCGTGGATGCCTGCACCCAGTGTCATGAGATTTCAGTCATTAAGGTGGGCAGCGGCATCCCCACCTGCATGACCACCGGCTGCCATCACCTGTCCGTGCCAGGGTGGGCCAACGCCGATATCCACGGTCTCAGTGCCAAGGCCGCCATGGGGCCCCGGGGCGGGAGCCTGGTGTCCTGCCAGATCTGCCACGCGAAGGATTTTTCGGGGGGCGCGTCCACCAGCGCCTGCATCACCTGCCATGGGGTGCAAGCACCCCATCCCGTTAAGCCCTGGCGGGCGTCTGCCGGAACAGCCCACTCCCACACCACGACGGATGTCTCCAATGCTGCCGTCTGCTTCCAGTGCCATTTCGCAGGCTCGCCCAACAATCCAGCCGGTCATCCAGCCTCGCCTGCTCCGGCGGGCACCCAGCCGGGTTGCTACAACGCCACCCTGTGCCACGCCAATGCGGGTGCGCCCCATCTGCTGGGGAATGCCTGGATCAATCCCACCAGCACTGCGTTTCATGGTCTCGAGGCCAAGCAGGACCTGAAGTACTGCCAAGGCTGCCATGGGACACCTGGTACCACCAAGTTCGATGGCGGCACCGCGAGCACGGCGTGCTCGAGCTGTCATTCTGCTACCACGGGAGCCGGGGCCCACAGCACCAGCTGGTGGGACAAGCCGGTGCAGACCTTCCCGGGCTATGTGCCTGGGCACCGGAACGCGTCCAACCCACTGAGCCCCACCGGAAGTTGCGTCATCTGCCATGCCGTAACCCGGACGGGCACCTCTACGCTGCCGGCTGCCCCCAGCTGCTTCTCTGCCGATTTCAGCAACTCGGAACACGGGGTGGTCGGGTGCCATGCGAACGGCCCTGGTACGGCCCCCCACCCTGTTCCCTACCTTGATACGACGCATACCACGGTCACCCAGGCCCAGTTCGACGGCGACTGCATCAATTGCCACTCGGTGACGGGCACCTCACCCGTCGCCGCAGCTCCGCTTTGCGCGGTCTGCCATGCCGTTGCCTCGCCGCTGGCACTGGCTACGGGTGCCGGCTCCTGCCTCTCCTGCCACGCGGGGCCTTCCGGCCTTCCGGCAGGCCCCACTGGAACCGCCTTCCCGAGCCTCGCGGGTGCCCATGCCAAGCACATGGCGCTTGCGGGCCTGGCCTGCGGCAACTGCCACAACGGCAACGGGGCGGGATCCCTCACGCACTACACGAACGCCAATGCCCGGGTCACCCCCCCGGCTGCCCCTGGTTCGGTGGCCTTCGATGCGACCTTCAACGCGAAGACCGGTGTCCCCTCCTTCGCGCCCGCCACCCTCACCTGCTCCAGCGTCAGCTGCCACGGCGCCCAGACCACGCCCAACTGGCAGACGGGCGCACTGAATGTGGCCAACCAGTGTTCCGCCTGCCACGCCAGCGGAACGGCCCAGTACAACAGCTACAACTCGGGTCAGCACAACAAGCACAGCGGAGCCCTCTGCAGTGACTGCCACGATGTGACCACCGGGCAGGGCACGGGTACGGCCAATCACTTCAAGTTCCTGGCCACGACGGCCATGGAAGGCCCGGCCAGCGGGACCATTTTCTTCTCGGCCTCCGCCACCGGCGCGCGCACCTACAACGCCAGCAGCCGCCAGTGCACCCTCTCTTGCCATTTCGGCACCAAGACCCAGGACCACAACCCCGAGACCTGGTGACAAGTCCAATCGCTCTTCTCTGGAGGCCACATGCGCCATCATTTTCTTCCGATTCTGCTGCTCGCCAGCGCTTCCCTCATGGCCAGCGATGCCAAGAAGGATTTGCCCAAGTTCCAGGGGGGGGACCTGCAGAAGTACTGGGCGGATGCCTGCGCCCGTTGCCACGGCGCCAATGGCAGTGGCCGCGATGCCAATGGCAAGCAGCTCCCGGACAACGGGTTCGATTTCACCGATAGCCGCAAGGCCAACAAGAAAAAGGACAGCGACTGGGTGAAGGTGACCATGGAGGGCAAGGACAAGATGCCGGCCTTCAAGGACAAGATGACCCAGGCGGATGTGGAGAAGATGCTCCCCATCCTTCGCAAATTCTCCGCCAAGTAAGCCGCCTGGAGTCAAGATGACACCGAAGACCGCTTCCCTGCTCGCCTGCGCCCTCCTGGCCGGTGGGGCCCTGCATGGCGAATCCTCCGACTATCCCCTGGTGGTGAACCTGCCTTCTGCCGAGCGCATGCAGTTCTGGGATATCGGCGCGGTCTTCACCCACCGGTTCGTGCAGCCGGTGAAGGGCCATGGCAAGGATGTCTACGGCCTGGATGGTTATACCTATTCGGGCCTGGGTTTCTCTTTCGGCATCAAGCCCATCAAGGGCCTGAATGTGATCCTGTACCGCACCCCCGACAACAAGACCTTCACCTTCGGCCTGCAGCAGCAGCTCTGGAACGGGGACCGGGTGCGCATGGCCATCCGGGCCGAGCGCTTCGACGAGGTCGTGAAGGAGGCCACCACGCTGCTGGGGAAAGTGGGTGTCTCGGGCATGACGGCGCAGATTCCCACGGAGATCTTCATCACAGACGACCTGATCCTTTCTCTGGTGCCCACCTACATCACGCGCACCACCACCTCGGACACGGTGCTGGGGGTGCCCCCGGGCGTCGTGCCGAAGACCAAGCCCAATACCGGCGGCGTGTTCAATGTGGGCGCGGGCCTTCGCTACGGCATCACCGAGAAGTTCTCTGTGGTGGGGGAGTACTATCCCAGGCCGTCGAAATTCGCCGGGGCTGCCCCGGGGGGCTTCACGGATGGCTCCACCTACCGGGCGGGCTTCTCGGCAGGCATCTCCTACAAGACCTTCAAGCACCGCTTCACCCTGGTGGGCACCAATGTCACCGGCACCACGGCCAACCAGGTCCTGAGCGGCGACTACGGAGGTGGCCCACGAGCCACGGCCCAATGGTCCATCGGTTTCAATGTGACTCGCACCTTCTGACAGGGAGTTCGGCATGACCACAGGCCCTCTCATCGAGTTCATCGCCCGGGAGCATCCGGCCTTCGTGCACATCCCCCTGGGCTTGGTGGCTGTGTTGCCCGTGGCCATGCTGGCCTCCTTCTATCCCCGCCATGGCAGGGTGCCCGCCAGCACCCTGCCATTCCTGGCGGCCATCGGCTGGCTGGCCAGCACCGTCGCCCTGTTCAGCGGGCTGGTGTGGGGGCGGCAGATCAACCTGATTCCAGCGGCCTCCTTCCTCCCCGTGGTGGCTTCCGAGAAACAGGTGCTCCAGAGGCTCCTCCAGGTCCACATCTACATGGCCATCAGCGGGTTCATCATTGGGGGGGTTTGCGTGTATCTGCTCTGGCGCATCTGGCGTCATGATGTCGTGGTTCCCACCGGGGCCGAACACCGGCATCATCCGGGGCGCCGCTTCTGGGAGCGAGGCGTCGGGGCCCCGGCCCTGCTGGTGGGGTTCATCTGGCTGGGTTGCTGGGGCTTCAGCGGCAAGCTGGGCGGCATCATGGTGTTCGGCAACGAGGAAACCAACCGCGCTGCCGCGGAGGCGGACAAGGCCAGGCGCAATGACCTGGAGGCAGACCTTCCCATCCGGGCCCTGGATTTCGCCGCCCTTGAGCCGGTGGAGCCTGCACCCGTTCGCAGCAAGGCCCACGGCGACCGTTGGCGTCGCATCTGGGTGACGGCCTCTGGATCTGACGCTTACCGGTCAGGGAAGCCGCTCCCGCCCGGCGCCTATGCTGTGATGTCCACCTTTGAGGATGCCAAGGGCCGGCCCAGTTTCGAGCCGGGGCCCATCTACATGAAGGAAAGCAAGGGCGACGGTACCACCGCCTTCGCCTTCTATTGGCCCCGGATCCCGGCGGCCCTCCAGAAGGAGTTCGGAGGCCAGGATGCGGTCTATTGGCGCAGCCCGGATCCCAAGCTGGCCACCTGCCTGGGCTGCCACGATAAGAAGTCCTAGGCCTGCAGCAGGAGCCCCTCCAGCACGCTGACCAGTCGGGGCAGTTCAAAGGGTTTGGGCAGGAGCCGCAGGTGGGGATCTCCCGCCAGGGAATCCTCCATGTCCTCCAGGCCCTGGCCGCTGATCATGACGAAGGGCACCCTGGAACCGCTGGTCCTGAGGAGGTTCAGCAGCTCCAGCCCCGTGCACTCGGGCATGCGATGGTCGCTGACGACGGCGTCGAAACGACCGGACTGCCAGGCTTCCCAGGCCACCGCCCCATTCGGCGTGACCGCCACCTGCACCCTAGCCATGGTCAGCGCATCCGCCAGCATGTCCCTCAGCAGGGGTTCGTCTTCCACCAGGAGGATTCGCTTCCCGGCCAGGCCGTGGGCGGTGTTGCGTGGCCTGGTCTTGTCCTCGGGGGGTGACCCGGCGGGATGCTGGGCCAGGGGCAGGAGGATGCGGAACCGGGCCCCCCCCGCCGGCGGCGTTGTCGCGGTGATCTCGCCGTGGTGGGCCTTCAGGATGGCGAACACCATGGCCAGCCCCAGCCCGGTGCCCTTGCCCAGATCCTTGGTGGTGAAGAAGGGCTCGAAGATATGTGGGAGGATGGCCTCCGGGATGCCGGGGCCGGTGTCCTGGATCTCCAGGCACACCTGGTGGTTTTTGGCCAGGCGGGTGGAAAGGGTCAGGGAGCCGCCCTCCGGCATGGCATCCCGCGCGTTGACCCCCAGGTTCATGAGCACCTGCTCCAGCTGAACGGGATCGCCCGGGATGGGCGGCAGTTCCGGGGCCAGGTCGAGGTTCAACCGGATCCGGCCACCCAGAACCCGCTCGAGCAGGGTGGCGGTTTCCTGCACCAGGTGGTTCAGGTCCAGCTGGACCAGGGCCGGCTTGGATTGGTGACTGAAGGACAGGAGCGCCTTGGTGGTCTGGGCGCAACGAAGGGTGGCCTCCTCGGCGCGTTGGAGGCGCTTCTGCAGGGCGTGGCCCTCGGGCAGCAGCTCCTGGCACAGGTTCAACTGGCCGAGGATGGCGGTGAGCTGGTTGTTCACATCGTGGGCGATGCCCCCGGCCAGGGTGCCCACCGTCTCCATGCGCTGGCTGTGCTCCAGTTGGCGCTGCAGGTGGTGCTGGGCCTCCAGGCTGGCATGGGCCTGCTGGAGCGCGCCGTCCAGGAGCTGGATCTCCTGGATGCCCGACTGCACGGGCTCGGGGCTCTGGCCTTGGCCCAGGGCCACGGCGGCGGTGCTCAGGGTGGTGATGGGGCCCACCACGCGCCGGGCGATGACCCGGATGCGCCACACGGCCAGGCCAAGGCTGATGACCGCCAAGGCCAGGGCGGTGCCAAGGCGAAGCCAGGCCGAGCCCAGCAGGTCATCCTCGGGGATGGTGAGCAGCAACCGCCAATGAATGCCTGGCGGGCCCTCGAAGGGCGCCGCAAGGCCCATGATCGCGGCGCCCCCCAGCCATTGGCGCTGGGGTGTGCCGAGGGTCCGGCTGCTCAGCGCCACCCGCGCCTGGGGGCCGAGGAAGGTCTTGCCCAGGGGCCTCAGGAAGGCCTCCCGGCGGCCCTGTGCCGTCTCGAAGTGGGTCTCCTTCGGCAGGATCAGGGCGCGGTTCCGGGCATCCACCACCAGGCAGCGGCTCCCCGGCGTGGGCTGGGCCTGCCAGACCAGGGTCGTCAGGTCATCCAGGAGGAAGTCCAGGGCCACCACGCCCTGCCCACCATCGGCCCCCTGCACGGGCAGGGTGTAGGTGATGCCGGGATCGCGGGTTGTGTAGAAGGTGTAGGGTTCGGTCCAGAGGGGCGCCCGGTGCTGGCGGGCCACCTGGTACCAGGGCCGGGTTCGGGGATCGTAGTCCATGGGCGACCAGGGTTCCTGGCCCAGGACCCCGCCCGCGGCATCCAGGCGGAACCAGCGGATATGGGCGTGGGCTCCGGGGTCCTGCAGTTCCCGCATGGACCAGGCCCCCGCCAGGCGCAGGAAGAGCAAAGAGCGGCCATCGGCGCGGCAGAGATTCAGGCTGGTGACACTGTCCTGGTGAGCCAGGAGGGGAAGGAGCAGCCGGGCTGCGCGCTCCGGCTCGGTGGGGTCCAGTACGCCTTGCTGCCACCAGGTTTCCAGCAGCGCCCCCAGGATCCGGGTTCCCTCAAGGTGCTGGTGCAGACCCTGGCCCAAATGCGCCAGGGCCGTGCGGGCCCGCGCCGCCGCTTGACGCGACAAGGCCTGTTGCTGGGTCCACCAGGAGATACCTAGCCCTAGTGCCAACAGGCCCAGGATCAGGACCAGCAGATCCCTGAGCAGCAGACGGCGGATGGGCAGCAAGGGGACTCCGAGCCAGGCGTGCCGATGGAGGATTTCCGGTGGGGGCCACCTGGGTCCAGGATAGCGTTCCCCCTAGAGAACCGCACGCAGGGCGTCAAGGGCCTGGGACAGGCCGCTCGGCAAGGCTCCGCCGCCCTGGGCCAGATCCTTCCTGCCCCCGCCGCGGCCCTGGATGGCAGGCAGCATGGCCTTGAAGAGGGTGCCCGCGTCCTGGGGCAGTTCCTTGGCCACGGACACCAGTGCGGCCACCTTGTCCGGGGCCGTGGTGGAAGCGAGGACGATGATGGCCCTGGGGTGGCGGCTGCGGATCTGATCCATGAATTCCCGCAGGGCGCCCGACTCCAGGCCCTCCACCAGGGCCGTCACCAGGGTGGTGCCCCGGATCTCCTCCACCTGTTCGGTATTGCCCCCGGAACCGGCCGCCTTCAGGCGGGCCTCCTTCACCTCCCGTTCCAGCTGGGTGATGCGATGGTCCTTGGCGCTGAACAGCTCCGGCAACTGGGTGCGGCCCGCATTGGCCTGCCGGGCCAGGGCCTGGAGCAGGGCCTCATCCTGCTGAAGGAGGGCCAGGGCCATCTCGCCCGCCACGGCCTCGATGCGCCGCACGCCGGCGCTGACTGCCCCTTCGGAAATGATCTTCACCACGCCGATCTCGCCCGTGTTGGCCACATGGGTGCCGCCGCAGAGTTCCGTGGAGAAGCCGGGGACCTCCACCACGCGCACCACATCGCCGTATTTCTCCCCGAACAGCGCCATGGCGCCCGAGGCCAGGGCCTCCTCGATGTCCATTTCCTTCAGGCGAGTCTCCACGGAGCGAAGGGAGTGGCGGCAGGCCAGGCGCTCCACCTCGGCGATCTGCTCGGGTTCCAGGGGCGCGAAGTGGCTGAAGTCGAAGCGCAGGTGGGTTTCATCCACCACGCTGCCGGCCTGCTTGACATGGGTGCCCAGCACCTCCCGCAGGGCCGCGTGCAGCAGATGGGTGGCCGTGTGGTGGGCCCGCACCCGCCGCCGCCGGATGGCGTGAACCATGGCACTCACGGCCGTATTCTCGATCAGGACACCCTGCACCTGCACCTTGTGCAGGTGGCGTTTCTGGGCCGGGGCCGTGCAGTCAAGCACTTCCGCGTGGCCCCCTTCGAAGCGGAGCTGTCCCGTATCACCCACCTGGCCGCCGGACTGGGCGTAGAAGGGCGTCCGGTCCAGGAGGGCGTAGCCTTCTCCCGAAAGCTCCTTCACGCGGTGGAACGAGGCATCAAACAGGGCCAGCACATGGCCCTGGCCCTCCAGGTGGTCGTAGCCCAGGAACCGGGTCTGGGGCAGGTCGGTGAGGATGGCCAGGTCCCCGGCCAGGCGAAGATCGTGGGTCTTCATGGCGGCGCGGGCCCGTTTCCGCTGGGCCTGCAGCTCGACCTGGAACCCTTCGAGATCGGCGCCGATGCCCCGTTCGCGGCACCAGTCCTCCACCAGGTCCACGGGGAAGCCGTAGGTGTCATAGAGCTTGAAAATGTCAGGTCCCACCAGGGTGCCCGAGGCGGTGTCACAGGCCTCCAGGATCTTCAGGCCGGTGCACAGGGTCTGGCTGAACTGCTGTTCTTCCCGGTGGATGGACTTCTGGATGCGATTCAACTCGCCCAGCAGCTCGGGGTACTGGTCACCCATGGCCTGGAACACGGTGGGTGCAAGCTCGGCGAAGAACAGGCCCTCGATGCCAAGCTTCCGGCCGAACCGCAGGGCACGGCGGATGATCTTCCGCAGCACATAGCCTCGGCCCTCGTTGCTGGGCACCACGCCATCGAAGCACATGAAGGAGGCCGCACGGATGTGATCGGCGATGACCTGAGAGGCCGTGCGGTTGGCCATTTCCCGGCGATCCTCGGGGCGGACCCTGGCGACCTTCCAGATGGCCTCGAAGATGGGCGCGAAGAGGTCAATTTCGTAGTTGCTGTCCACCCCCTGCAGGATGCTGGCGGTGCGCTCCAGGCCCATGCCGGTGTCAATGCTGGGCTTGGGCAGGGGGGTCAGGACCCCGGCGGCATCCCGTTCGTACTGCATGAACACCAGGTTCCAGATCTCCATGACCCGGTCGCCCTCGCCGTTGGGCGTGGCATCTCCGGGAATATGGGCACCGCGGTCATAGTGCATCTCTGAGCAGGGGCCGCAGGGGCCGGTATCTCCCATCTGCCAGAAGTTGTCCTTCTTGCCGCAGCGCATGATGCGATCCGGGCGTACGCCGGCCGCCTTCCACAGGGCCTCGGCCTCGGTGTCGGCGGGAACCCCGTCCGCCCCCTCGAACACCGTGACCCAGAGGTGTTCGGGATCCAGTCCGAGGTTGCCCTTGTCCAGGGGGCCCGTGACGAACTCCCAGGCATAGCGGATGGCGTCGGCCTTGAAGTAGTCGCCGAAGCTGAAGTTGCCCAGCATCTCGAAAAAGGTGTGGTGCCTGGCGGTGAAGCCAACCTGATCCAGGTCGTTGTGCTTGCCCCCTGCGCGCAGGCATTTCTGGCTGGTGGTGGCCCGGCTGTAGTCCCGTCGTTCCTTGCCCAGGAACACATCCTTGAACTGCACCATGCCCGCGTTCGTCCACATGACCGTGGGATCATCCGCCGGGCCGATGACGGCGCTGGAAGCGACGCGCCGGTGCCCATGGCGCTCGAAGTACTGAAGAAATCGCTGGCGAAGTTCAGAGGTTTTCATGGGGAATCCGTGAGGTCATTCGGAGGTGAAAAGCGCGGTACCGGTCTTGCCTGTGCCGCGCGCGGGGGGCCGGGGGTGGGCGCGCAGCGCGGGGCCCCCGGAGGACATCAGTGCCGGAAGTGGCGCACGCCGGTGAAGAAAAGCCAGACGCCAAGCCGCTGGGCGGCGGCGATGACCTCGCTGTCCCGCAGGCTGCCACCCGGTTCCACGAAGGCGGTGACCCCGTGGGCGGCGGCCACCTCCAGCCCGTCGGCGAAGGGGAAGAAGGCGTCGCTGCCCAGCACCGCGCCCTTGGCCCGCTCACCGGCCTTCCGGCAGGCGATCTCGACGGAATCCACGCGGCTCATTTGGCCGGCGCCGATGCCCA
>JBBIHT010000006.1:0-17632 GCA_037446845.1 Geothrix sp.
AGCCCGTGGCATTGGCGACCAGCGTGCGGTCGCCGAAGAGCTGGGTGAGCAGCTTGATGTAGGGCGTCTCGCCGCAGCCGGAGCAGGCGCCGGAGAACTCGAACAGGGGTTCCAGGAACTGGGTGCCCTTCACATCCAGCTTCACCGTGGTGCGATCCACCTTGGGCAGATCCAGGAAGAACTTGAAGTTGGCGGCTTCGGGTTCCTGCAGGGGCGCCTGCGGGACCATGTCAATGGCCTTGTGCTTGGGGTTGCTCTTGTCCTTGGCGGGGCATACCTGCACGCAGAGGGTGCAGCCGGTGCAATCCTCTGGAGCCACCTGGATGGTGTATTTCTGACCCTTGTACTCGGCGCCCTTGTAGTCCACGGACTTGAAGGCTTTCGGCGCGCCCGCCAGGGCCGAGGGCTCGTAGACCTTGGCGCGGATGGCGGCGTGGGGACAGACCATCGCGCATTTGTTGCACTGGATGCAGACGGAGCTGTCCCACTGGGGGATTTCCAGGGCGATGTTGCGCTTCTCCCACTGGGTGGTGCCCATGGGCCAGGTGCCATCAATGGGGAAGGCGCTCACGGGCAGCAGGTCGCCCTTGCCCTCCATCATCACGGCGGTGACGCGCTTCACGAACTCGGGCGCTTCCTCCGACACCGTGGGAGGCCGCAGGCGGGTGGCGGTGACCTTGCCGGGCACCTTCACCTCGTGGAGGTTTGCCAGGGTCTGGTCCACGGCGGTGAAGTTCTTCTGCACCACTGCGTCGCCCTTCTTGCCATAGGTCTTCTTGATGGCCTTCTTGATCTGGGCGATGGCTTCCTCGCGGGGCAGGACACCGGAGATGGCGAAGAAGCAGGTCTGCATGATGGTGTTGATGCGCACGCCCATGCCCGTGGCCTTGGCCACTTCGTAGGCATCAATGACATAGAGCTTCAGGTGCTTCTCGATGATGGCTTCCTGCACCTCCTTGGGGAAGGTGTCCCAAACGGACTCGGCGCTGTGGGGGGTGTTCACCAGGAAGGTCGCGCCCGGTCCGGCGGGCTCCAGCATTTCGTACTTCTCGAGGAAGCTGGTCTGGTGGCAGGCGATGAAGTTGGCCTTGCCCACCAGGTACGCACTGCGGATGGGCCGGGGGCCGAAGCGAAGATGGCTGATGGTGATGGCGCCGGACTTCTTGGAGTCGTACACGAAGTAGCCCTGGCCGTAGTTGGGCGTTTCCTCGGCGATGATCTTGATGGAGTTCTTGTTGGCGCCCACGGTGCCATCGGCCCCCAGGCCGTAGAACAGGGCCCGGGTCACATCCTCCGACTCCACACTGAAGGCGGGATCGTAGGCCAGGGAAGAATGGCTGATGTCGTCCATGATGCCCACGGTGAAGTGGTTCTTGGGCTTGGCCAGGGCCAGGTTCTGGTAGACGCCCTGGACCATGGCCGGAGTGAACTCCTTGGAGGACAGGCCGAAGCGGCCACCCACCACGATGGGATCCAGGGTGGTATGGCCTTCCTCTCGACCTTCGCGCAGGGCGGCGATCACATCCAGGTGCAGCGGCTCCGCGGGAGCGCCTGGCTCCTTGCAGCGTTCCAGCACGGCGATCTTCTTCACGGAGGCTGGGAGGGCGCGGACGAATTCGGGAATGGCGAAGGGCCTGAAGAGGCGGACCTTGAGCACGCCCACCTTCTCGCCCCTGGCCATGGCCCATTCCACATACTCGTGGGCCACTTCGCAGCCGGAACCCATGACGACGATGACCCGTTCGGCCTCCGGGTGCCCGAAGTACTCGTAGAGGCGGTACTGGCGGCCCGTGATCTGGGCGAAGCGGTCCATCTCCTGCTGTACCAGGGCGGGGCAGGCGGCATAGAAGGGCGAGCAGGCCTCCCGGGCCTGGAAGAAGGTGTCGGGATTCTGGGCGGTGCCGCGCAGCACGGGCGCATCCGGGGTCAGCGCACGGGTGCGGTACTCTGCCACCAGCTCATCGGGGACCATGATCCTCAGGTCCTCGTCATTGAGGATCTCGATCTTGGCGATCTCATGGCTGGTGCGGAACCCATCGAAGAAATGCATGAAGGGAATGCGCGTGCGCAGGGTTGCAGCGTGGCCGATGGCAGCGAAATCGTGGGCCTGCTGGACGCTTTCGGAGCTGAGCATGGCGAAGCCGGTCTGGCGGCAGGCCATGACATCCGAGTGGTCGCCGAAAATGCTCAGGGCATGGGTGGCGATGGTGCGGGCGGTCACATGCATGCAGAAGGGCGTCAGCTCCCCGGCGATCTTGTACATGTTCGGGATCATCAGGAGCAGGCCCTGGGAGGCGGTGAAGGTGGTGGTGAGGCTGCCCGCCTGCAGGGCCCCATGCACGGCCCCGGCCGCGCCGCCCTCCGACTGCATCTCGGCCACCGAGGGGATGGTCTGCCAGATGTTGACTTTGCCCTGGCTGCTCCATTCATCGGCCCACTCGCCCATGTTGGAGGAGGGGGTGATGGGGTAGATGGCGATGACCTCGCTGAGGCGATGGGCCACCGAGGCGGTGGCCTCGTTCCCATCCAGGGTCTTCATGATTCGCTGGCTCATGGCTTGCTCCTTACGGTGACTCACGGGGCGTTGCCTGGAATGGGTTTCAGGACAGGCAATGATCCCAGTGCATGATACATGATGAATGGGTCATCTTGCTGGAAATGTGGCCTTCATGCCTTGTCCGAGGTCGCGCCCATGAGGCGCGCATGCATGGCCGCCGCGGCCCTTCGGCCCTGGCCCATGGCCAGGATGACCGTGGCGCCGCCTGTGATCACATCGCCGCCCGCGAAGACATTGGGCAGGGAGGTTTCGCCGGTTTCGTTGTCGGCGACCACCACGCCGCCCTTGAGGGTCTTCAGGCCCTTTTCGGTCATGGCGATGAGCGGATTCACATCGAAGCCGAGAGCGACGACCAGCGTTTCACAGGGGATCGTGATCCACTCCTCGGTCATCCTCACGCCGCGCCGGCCATCGGGCCCGGGTTCGCCCAGTTCCATGACGGCGCATTCGGCGTGGGTCATCCACCCCTTGTCATTGCCATGCAGCTGCACGGGGGTGGTGAGGAACTTGAACTCGACACCCTCCTCGGTGGCGTGTTCCATCTCCTCCTTGCGGGCGGTGGCTTCCTTGACGGTGCGGCGGTAGACCACGGTGACCTTCTCGGCGCCCATGCGGCGGGCGGCGCGGGCCGCGTCCATGGCCGTGTTGCCGCAGCCGACGATGATGACATGCTTCCCCACGGTCACGGGCGTGGTGTGGTTGGGGAAGAGATCGGCGCGCATGAGGTTGATGCGGGTGAGAAATTCATTGGCGGTGTAGACGCCTTTGTACTCCTCGCCGGGGATGCCCATCATCTTGGGCAGGCCCGCGCCGGTGCCCATGAAGATCGCATCGTTTTCCTTGCGCAAGTCCTCGAGGGTCATGCTGCGGCCCACCAGCGTGTTGAGGACGAACTTCACGCCCAGGCGCCGCAGGGTGCCCACTTCCTGATCCACGATCTTGTTGGGCAGGCGGAACTCGGGGATGCCATAGAGCATGACGCCGCCGGGCTTGTGGAAGGCGTCATAGACCGTGACATGGTGGCCCTTCTTGACCAGCTCGCCCGCGACAGTGAGGCCCGCGGGTCCCGCGCCGACGACGGCCACCTTCTTTCCGGTGGCCGGTTCCACGGGGGGCAGCTCATCGGAGCCCAGCATGCTGTCGCAGGCGTACCGTTCCAGGCGGCCGATGGAAACGGATTCGCCCTTGATGCCCACCACGCACTTCAGCTCGCACTGCTTCTCCTGGGGGCAGACCCGGCCGCACACCGAACCGAGGGAGGAACTCTCCTTGATGACCCGGGCCGCGCCCTGGGGGTCGTCGCCCACGATCCGCAACAGGAACGCAGGGATGTTGATGTTCACCGGGCAGCCTTCGATGCAGGCGGGATGCTTGCACTGGAGGCAGCGGGCGGCTTCCAGCTTGGCCTGCTCGGGGCCGAGGCCCAGGCTCACCTCGTCGAAGTTGCAGACCCGCTCCGTCGGAGGCTGGCAGGCCATCTGCTGGCGGGGGATTTTCATCTTCTGGCTCGGCTTGATGCCGCCCAGTTCCAGGTGCTGCCAATCCAGATCCGCCACCGGATCGTTCAGGTACTTCGAATAGTCCACGGGGCCCGCGGCCGCCACCCGGCCGATGCGGCACTCGTGGGGCTCGCAGATGTCCTTCTCTTCCTGCTTGTACCAATCGGAGCGCATGCGCAGCATGGCGAAGTCCACCTTGTGGCCGTCGAAATCCGGGCCGTCGAAGCAGGCGAACCGGGTTTCTCCGCCCACGGTGACGCGGCAGCCTCCACACATGCCGGTGCCATCCACCATGAGTGCGTTCAGGCTGACCAGCGTGAAGATGCCGTGGGGCTTGGTCAGGTCAGAGACGGCCCGCATCATGGGCAGAGGACCCACAGCGACCACTTCCGCAATGGGCTCGCGGGCGATGATGTCCTTCAGGGCATCGGTCACCAGCCCCTGGCGGCCCAGGGTGCCGTCATCGGTGGTGACGATGAGTTCGGCGGAGGCGGCGCCCAGCTCGTCGGCCAGGAGCACGCGCTCCTTGCTGCGGCCGCCCAGGATGACGATGACGCGACGGCCCTGGCCATGCAGGTGCTCCGCGGCGGGGAGGATGGCAGCGGAACCGTAGCCGCCCGCCATGAGCACGATGGTGCCCTCCTCGACCAGTTCCGTGGGCGTGCCCATGGGGCCGGCCACCGCGAACAGACGATCACCGGCGCTGAGCCGACCCATTGCCTGGGTGGTGGCGCCCACTTCCTGCACGATGAAATGGATGTAGCCCTTGCGGGCATCGCCACCGGCCAAGGTCAGGGGAATCCGCTCGCTTTCGGGGAAGGGGGCCACCATGAAGAACTGGCCTGGCTTGCGGCCCCGGGCCACCTGGGGCGCTTGGACAATGAAGGACCAGGTCTCGGGAGCGACCAGCTTCTTCTCCAGGATGAGGTAGCCGTCCTGGGTCTCGTCCTCGGACCAGTACAGCGACTTCCCCTTGAGCAGGGGCAGCATCAGGCGCTCCTCGGCCTCGATGTGGTCGCGGATGAGGTCCACCAGCCGTTGTCCCAGCAGCGCCAGGGAGCGGGGGGCGCGCACCTGGCCCTCGTTGATCTCCGACAGCAGCTGCAGGTTCAGCTCCCACATCTGGCGGTGGTCATCATGGAGCCGCTGGTGGAGGGATTCGGCGCCGATCTCTTCCAGCAGGGGGAACAGGTCCCGCTCCTCCGCTTCGTTGTGGGGTCGCAGCACCTCGTAGATCCAGCGGGAGCCCAGGTCCACGCCCTTCCAGTCACCGGTGCCCAGGGCCGTGGCCATGCGGGTCAACTGCTCCTGGGCTTCGCCATGGGTGGCATGCCAGTGGGGGGTGGGTTCATTTCCGGCGCTGATCAGCGGAGCGGTCGAGTCGGACATGCAGACCTCCAGATCTGTCCAGCATGGGATGGTCAGACCAGGAATTCTGTGTCTAAAAACCCATTCGGGAACACTTGTGACACATGGCACAGGAGCTGATGGCACAAGGCTTTGGGCATTGGCTGGTGGATGCCTTCTTGGTTAATTGGCGATCAAGATGGAGACTGCTCGCCCAGCACCTCCCGCACCTTGGCGATCATGTCGCTGGCCCGATAGGGCTTCTGGAGAAAGCCGTCCGGCGGCAGATCGGCGAGGGAATCCAGGGACTCCCGTTCGGTGTATCCGCTGGAGAGAATGACCCTCACGGTGGGCGAAACCTGCCGCAGGCGCCGGAAACACTCTGCCCCGCCCATGCGGGGCATGGTCATGTCCAGGAGGACCAGGTCCACCGGGGTGCGGCCCGGCCGGAAAGCCTCCAGGGCCTCCAGGCCGTCCCGGGCCTCCAGCACCTGGAACCCGGCTCGCTCCAGGGTGCCCCGGGCCAGGTCCCGCAGAATGATTTCGTCATCCACCACCAGGATGGTTCCGGTCCGAAGTCCGGCCGGTGAGCTTCCGGCGGCAGCGGGAGGTTCAGTGGCCTGCGAGGCGGGGAAGAGCAGGATGAACGAGGTGCCCTTGCCGGGCACGCTCTCCACCCGGATGCCCGCCCGGTGGCCGCGGACGATGCCGAGCATCGCGGAAAGGCCCAGGCCCCGTCCCGTGAACTTGGTGGTGAAGAAGGGGTCGAAAATACGACCGATGGTTTCGGCATCCATGCCGCAGCCGTCGTCGTTCACCTCCAGGCGCACGAACAGCCCCGGCTCCAGAACCTGCCCCGGGAAGGACCGGGCCAGGCTGGCCTGCTCCCAGGACTGGGAGCGGGTGCGGAGGGTGACGACCCCGGCCTGGTCACCGATGGCCTCGGAGGCGTTGATGACCAGATTCATGACCACCTGCTGGAACTGGGCGCTGTCAGCCTCCACGGCGGGCAGGTCCGGCTGGAGATCCCGCTGCAGGCTGACCTTCTTGGAAATGGACACGGTCAGCAGGTCGCTCAATTCCAGGATGAGGCGGTTCAAATCCAGGGGCTTGATGGCGAAATGCCCCTTGCCCGCATAGGCCAGGAGCTGCCGGGCCAGGTCCGCCCCGCGCTGGGTGGCGGCCTCGATGCGCTGCAGGGAACTGCGGAGCATGGGGTCATCGGGACAGCGGCCCTGGGCCACCTCTGTATTGCCCAGGATGGCCGTGAGCAGGTTGTTGAAATCGTGGGCGATGCCTCCGGCGAGCACCCCCAGGCTTTCCAGCTTCTGGGACTGGCGGAGGGCCGTTTCGGCCCGGCGGCGCTCGGTGATGTCGTCCGCCAGGAAGGTGGCCCCGATGAACTGGCCTTCCCGGTCTCGCAGGGCGGTGTTGTACCAGTCGCAGAGGATGTGTTCACCGGTCTTGGTCTGAGCTTCCAGGGTGAGGCGGGTGCCCCCCTCGGCGCCCAGGAGGGCGGTCCGGCGGGGGTCCACCGCTGGTTGCCCGTCCAGCGGGATCAGCATTCGCGGATCCTTGCCCAGCATCTCCGCCCGGGTGTAACCGAAGATGTGCTCGGCGGCCGGGTTCCATTCCCGCACCCGAAAGTGGGCGTCCGTTTCGATGACAGCCAGCGGGGTGTAGTCCAGGTGGTTCTGGTTGCGCGCGAGGGCCTCCTGCAGCGAGCCCGTCATCTCGCGCGCCAGGTCCAGGGCGTGGGCCCGCGTGCGGGTCAGGGCCAGGGCCAGGGCCGCCAGGGCCAGGCTTAGGGCCAGGCCCGCCACCAGTACCTGGGTGGCCTGCCCCCGGCCATCGGCCTGATAGAAAGCTGGCGTCAGGCCGTAGCGCACCTGCCAGCCCCGGCCGCCCACGCCGAGCTCGATGGTCGCTTCGGAGGGAAGGTTCGGGGTCCATCGGTGGCTGCGGTACAGTGTCCTCGGTCCCTGGGCCGCGAAGGCATCAACAAGCTCGAGGGCGAGGCCCTGGTCCTCGCCGCGGAGAATGTCCTCCATGAGCGGCTGCAGCAGGATGCCCGCCGATACCCAGCCCACCAGGCTTTGGCGCCGGGCCGGGATGCTCGAGGGCGTGCCCTCGAAAATGGGCACGAAGAGGGCGACGGCGTCCTCCCGGCCTTGGTCCTGGGTGAAGTAGATCAGGCCCGACAGGGCGGGCTCACCGGTGTCCCGGGCCCGCTCCGCGGCCAGCCGCTGGGTGGTGCTGGAGCCGATATCCAGGCCCCGCCCGCGCAGACCCCGGATGCCGGGTTCGCACAGCTCCAGGATGAGGTGGTCTTCCCCGGGGCGGGGCTCCCGGAGGGGCAGGGGATCCTGGACGGGCCGATGGTAGTTCCCGCCAGGCTTGGGCAGGTGTGCCAGGAAGGCGGGCAGGTCCTGGGGACTCACCGGGCGCACGAAGGCCAGGCTGGTCAGGCCGGTGTGGCGATGGGGGATGTCCAGGCTCTCCACATAGCTGTGCCAGGCTTCCAGGGAAGGGTGCCGTTTGGCCTCCGTGAAGAAGCCCCGCCCACCCCGGGCGATGTCCTCGTAGCGGCCCATGCGTGTGCGCAGGTCCCGCTCCGTGCGCAGGATGAAACGGGAGATGCGGTTCCTGTCCCGGTCCGCCTGCGCCCGCCGGGCCAGTCCCCAGGCGATGAGGGTGGCGCCCAGGCACAGCGCGAGCACCAGGACGGCCGTGGCCCACTGGCTCAAGCGGTGGCCTGGAGAAGCGGAGGAAGTGGCGGGTGGGCGGCTCATGGGGGCGACAGCAGATCATGTTAGCCCGGTCTGGGGTAGCCTTGGGGGAACCGGAGGACGCGCTTGGATCTGCTCGAGGAATTCCTGCCCTATGCGAAGGGCTGCCTGAAACATCCCGCGGAACGGCAGCGCCTGGCGCAGATCCTCGCCCTTTGGGTAAGCGCCTGGACCGGCAAGCAGCGGGTGCTGGACTGCTCCCGCAGTCACCATGGCGTCTTCCTGCACTTCAACCAGTTCCTTGGTGGCAAGTGGATTCAGGCGTTCACTTTCGTGGCGACCCGGCGCGAGGGTGTCTGCCTCCGGGGTCCCGATGTGGACCGCGCCCGGAAATCCCACAAGTACCGCAGTCACCCCCTGGACGCCGCGCCCCTGGACGCCCTGTTCGAAGCCTGGTCCCAGCACCCCGAAGCCCGCCCCGCCGGCAACGCCGTCGAGTTCTTCATCGAAGAAACCCCCGATGAAGTCTGGGCCTCCTGCCTGGCCGAGGTCATGACCAACCTGGGCCGAGGCGCCTGAGCCCCAACAAAGGCCCTTGGCACGCTTCCCGGCACGGTTCTTGAAACCTTTTGTTTTTCCTGGATTTCATGCCTTGGGTTGGTTTGGCTTGGACCTGAAGCTCAAGACGGGATCCTTCCGCACGATCACTTGGCGGTGATGTCGGCGCCGCGGCCAGCAAGACCGATCAGCGGGTCATCCAGCCCATGTCGGAAATCGATTCCCAGACCATGCGCGCCATGGCACCTACTTGGGCTGGTTCCCTGTACCTGGGATTCCAGTTCTAGCTGGTCCTTCATGAGGACTCCATTGCGCCGACGAGATGTCGTGTTGGTCTGCATCGCAGGAGCCGCCTTCCTGGCCGTGTTGGCGTGGGCGCCCACGACGCAGTTGGGCTGGGCCATGGGCAACAAGCCGATCCAAGTGGAGCGGCCACCTGGCGAGATCGAAGCCACCCCAGAGACGAACACTAAGGAGAACGCCACGGGCGTCGTTGGAACCGTGCGTGACGATACCCGGGAGGCCATGGCCAAGGCCTATGCTTCCCAGGGGGAACGGGCTGCCGAGAAGATAAAGGGGCAATCGGCTGGGCGGCCCTCTCCAGAGCGATGAGGCCTCAGCCTCCGATATGGGACATCTCGATCCTGGTCAGGCCCGGGGTCTCGGACCGTCGCAGTTCGGAGTAGCGGTCGTCGCGCCTCGACCAGTGGGAGGCCAGGAGGGCCGTCAGGTCCGGATCCCGGTGCCCCCCTCGGAGGAAGCCCTTGAGATCCAGGCCCTGGCCAGCGAACAGGCAGGTGTACAGGTGCCCGTCGGCGGACAGTCGAACCCGGTCGCAGCCGTTGCAGAAGGGGGCGGTGACGGAGGCGATGAGTCCCACCTCGCCGCGGCCGTCCCGGTAGCGCCAGGTCTGGGCCACGGCACCATTGGCACCGTCCAGGGGCTCCAGGGGCCAGCGGGCGTGGAGGAGATCGTGGACCTCGCGGGCAGGCACCACCGAGGTCAGCTGCCAGCCGTTGGTGGTGCCCACATCCATGAACTCGATGAAGCGCAGGGTGTGGCCGCCCTCCCGGGCGAAGTGAGCCAGATCCAGGATCTCGTCGTCGTTGACGCCCCGCTGGAGCACGCAGTTCAGCTTGAGTGGGCCGAATCCTGCGGCGCGGGCTGCCGCGATGCCCGCTAGCACCCGATCCAGGGGCAGCTCGGTGTCGCTGAGGGCCCGGAACCGCTCTGGCTTCAGCGTATCCAGGCTGACGGTGACCCGGCGCAGGCCGGCCTGGCGAAGCGCGGCGGCCTGATCGGGCAGGAGGACGCCGTTGCTGGTGAGGGCCAGGTCCTCCAGGCCCTCCACCCCGCTGAGCATGTGCACCAGGGCCGGCAGCTCCCGGCGCAGGAGGGGTTCGCCTCCGGTGAGGCGGATCTTGGTGACGCCCAGCCCCACCAGGATCCTGGCCAGGCGCGTGATCTCCTCGAAGGAGAGGAGCGCCGCCCGATCCAGGAAGGGATGGTCGGGGCCGAACTGCTCCCGGGGCATGCAATAGCGGCAACGGAAGTTGCAACGGTCCGTGACGGAAATGCGGAGGGCCTTCAGGGGGCGGCCGAGGGCGTCACGGGTCAGCATTGATCCAGCATAAATCCATCCGGTCGGTCAGAATGGAAGCTTTGGCGGACATCACACCATGGGCTTTTTCGATCGTTTCCTTCCCCGCGCCGAGGCGGTGCCCCTTCCCTCCCTGGCGACGCTCCTGGCGGCCAGGTCCCTGCCCGCCGACATGCCGGGGGTGGAGCCCCTGTTGCCGGCCTTCGAGGCCCATCGGAGTCCCGCGGGCCGGGAGGCCTGGGTGGATGCCCTGGCGGAGGTGCATCGCCTGGACCTGCCCCTGCCTGAAGCCTGGCTGGATGCCCAGGATCGCCTGCTGCCCGAGCTGGTGCCCGCCTGGCGGGCCGAGCGCGAAGGCCGTTGGAGCCGGGCCTTCATGGATGGGCTGGCCGTGCGCGTGCGCCTGGGCGAGGCGGCGATGCCCGCTGCGTGGCTGGTGCTCTGGGACCAGTCCGCGGACGAGGTGCTGGCCCTGGCCCTGGATCATCTGCGCCAGGCCAGCCAGGCCGGGTTCGAGCGCCTGCCTTCCGGCATCTATCGGGGCACCTGGCGGGATGGGATGGATGCGGCCCGTCTCCTGTTGCCCGAGGTGTGGCACGGCCTGTTCCAGGGCCAGCACCCCTTCCTGGCGGTTCCCACGGCCAATACCCTGCTGGCTGCACCCCAGATTCTGCTGCCCAAGCTCATGGAGGAGGTGTCCAGGTCCATCCAAAGGGGGGAACCCCATCTTCAGCTGGCGGTCATGGAGCGCATTGACGACCAGTTGATGATGGCCCGCCTGCAGGAACCCCACCCCATGGCGGCGCCCCAGAAGGAGCTGAAGTACCTGGATTTCATCGAGGCCATGCAGGTGCAGTCCCAGGATCTGGACCCGGCCCTGGGCCGTCCCGCCCCCGTAACCCTCCTGCGAACCCAGCAGGGCAAACCTCTCACCGTGGCCAGTTGGG
The DNA here is from genome assembly GCA_037446845.1 of Geothrix sp. Taxonomy (GTDB): domain Bacteria; phylum Acidobacteriota; class Holophagae; order Holophagales; family Holophagaceae; genus Geothrix. Next base: position 11,238 of record JBBIHT010000006.1, read on the forward strand.
TCGAGGGCAGGCCGGTGCTGCTGCCCGAAACGGATCTCATCGCCTTCAGCGACGCGCAGGGGGAACCCCTCGGCATTTTCGCCCGCCAAACCTTGCCCCGCATCCAGGAGCTGAAGGGCGAGACCGTGGCCATCTGGGGGCCTCGCCGGGTGCGTTATCAGGGCTTTCCCACCGCCGAGCAGCTGGCCCGCCTGGAGCGCTTCGCCACGGCGGAGCAGATGAAAGGCCTGCAGAACCCGCCCCGGCGAACTCCGGCGGCGGCACCCGGTGGCCCGGGTGCCCCTCCACCTCCCGCTCCCAGGGCCCCGGGAGCTCCCACCGCCAAGGGCCAGTTCAGCACCCAGCCCACGCCGACCCTGCCCCGGCACCTCAGCGGTGCGGGCCTGGGGATCCAGAATCAGGAGTAGGCATCCGGTAGGGGCGCCTCACCTGACCCGTGCGCCAGCGTTCAGGCAACCGGGGCCGACGGTGGAATCCTTCCAGGGCTCCTGAAAAAAACAGCGGCCACCCCAGAAACCCGGGGCCGCCGCTGTCTGCCGACCCCTTCCAAGGGCGCGCAGCTGATGGGGAATGAACAAGACTTGGGGGCGCTTGGGCCCGCCTGGCTTGGGTTTGGGGTTAGGCCTCCACGGCGGCCTTGGCCATGCCAAGCCGCTCCCGGATGAGGAGCTCCACCTCGTCGGCCAGTTCTGGGTTGTCCAGGAAGAGCTTCTTCACATTCTCGGCGCCCTGGCCCAGGCGGCTGTCCTTGTAGCTGTACCAGGAGCCGCTCTTCTGGATGAGCTCCAGTTGGGTGCCCAGTTCCACCAGTTCGCCCGTGCGGCTGATGCCTTCGCCGTACATGATGTCGAAGGTGGCCACCTTGAGCGGGGGCGCGACCTTGTTCTTCACGACCTTCACCTTGGTCTTCTTGCCGATGACGGAGGAATCCTCGTCCTTGGTGGCGACGAGCGGGTCGCCGGTGTTGCCCTTGATGCTCTGGATGCTGCGCACATCCAGGCGCACGGAGGCGTAGAACTTGAGGGCGTTGCCGCCGGTGGTGGTTTCCGGATTGCCAAACATCACCCCGATCTTCATGCGGATCTGGTTGATGAACACCACGCAGGTGTGGGTCTTGCTGATGGTGCCGGTCATCTTGCGCAGGGCCTGGCTCATGAGGCGCGCCTGAAGTCCCACATGGCTATCGCCCATCTCGCCGTCAATCTCGGCCTTGGGCACCAGGGCGGCCACGGAATCAATGACGATGATGTCCAGGGCGCCGCTGCGCACCAGCTGGTCGCAAATTTCCAGGGCCTGCTCCCCGCTGTCGGGTTGGCTGATGAAGAGGTTGTCCACATCCACGCCCAGTTTCTGGGCGTATTCGGGGTCCAGGGCGTGCTCCGCGTCAATGTAGGCGGCCAGGCCGCCCTTCTTCTGGGCCTGGGCCACCATGTGCAGGGCCAGGGTCGTCTTGCCGCTGGCTTCCGGCCCGTAGACCTCCACGATGCGGCCCTTGGGCACCCCGCCGACACCCAGGGCGGAGTCCAGGGCAATGGAGCCGGTGCTGATGACCTCGATGCCCTCGGCCCCACTCATGCGGTCGCCCAGTTTCATGATGGAGCCCTTGCCGAAGGCGCGATCAATGTCTGCGATGGTGCGGGTCAGGGCTTTCAGGCGATCGTCTTGGTCGGCCGCGGCCATGGGTTCCTCCAGAGGTTGTTTTCAAGTTTGTGGCAAAAAGCGAAAAAAACAAGAAATCTTTTTTCAGGATTTCGGAGGGGCGAGCCGAAGAAGTTGGAGCATGCCTGAAGATACTCTGCCTTCCCCCTTCCCCGAGGCCGCCTCCGAACTGGAAGCGCGCCTGGCTGCGGCCCAGGCGGAGGCGGGGCGCTACCGGGCGCTGGTGGAGCACCTCAAGGAGGTGGTGTACCAGGTGGACCGGCAGGGGCGCTGGTCCTTCCTGAACACGGCCTGGACCGCCCTGACCGGGCGCCCGGTGGCAGACAGCCTCGGGCAGCCTTTCCTGGATGCCCTCCACCCCAGTGACCATCCCCGGTACCTGAACCTGCTCTCCTATGCCGTGGACACGGGGCAAGAGGCCTTCGACGGCGAGTTCCGACTGCCCACGGATTCCGGGGACATGAAGTGGGTCGAGGCCCACCAGCGCATTGCCTATGACGAGAACGGCGTGGTGCAGGGGGTCAGCGGCACCTTCACGGACATTACGGAACGGAAGCACGGCGAGATCGTGCTGCGCATGGCCACCAGCCGCCTGCGGGCCCTCATCGAGAACATGCAGGCCGGCATCCTGGTGGAGACCGAGGGCCGGAAGATCGCCCTGCTCAACGAAACCTTCTGCCAGATGTTCGCGGTGCCGGTCCCCGCCCATGTGCTGGTGGAGAGTGATACCCGGGAGCTGCTGGAGGGCGGCCTGGACCTGCTGGAGGACGCCGAGGCCTTCCTCATCCGCCAGGCCTCGCTGGTGGCCGAGCGGGTGCCCGTGACGGGGGAAGACCTGGTCCTGCGGGATGGTCGGATCCTGGCCTGGGATTTCATTCCGATCCTGGTGGGCGACGAGTACCTTGGCCACCTCTGGCAGTTCCACGACATCACGGAGCGGCGCCGGGCCGAGCGCCGGCTGGAGGAGGCCGCCGCCGCCCTGGCCGAAGCCAGGGATAAGGCCCTGGAGTTGTCGGGGCTCAAGAGCGAGTTCCTGGCGAACATGAGCCACGAGATCCGCACGCCCATGAATGGCATCATCGGCATGACCGGCCTGCTGCTGGACACCCCCCTGGGGCCGGACCAGCGGCAATATGCTGAGACGGTGCGTTCCTGCGGCGAGGCCCTGCTGACCCTCATCAACGACATCCTGGACTTCTCCAAGATCGAGGCGGGCAAGCTCCAGTTCGAGACCCTGGATTTCGATCTGCTTTCCGTCATTGAGGATGTCCAGGCGGTGCTGGGCGTGAAGGCCCAGACCAAAGGAATCGAGCTGGGCGTAGTGGTGGATCCGGGCACGCCCCTGGCGGTGGCGGGAGATCCCACGCGCCTGCGCCAGATCCTCACGAACCTCATGGACAACGCCCTGAAGTTCACCCAGGAAGGCTCCGTGGAAGTGCGGGTGCGTTCGGAATCCGAGCAGGGCGGCCAGGTGCTGCTGCGGGTGGATATCCAGGACACAGGCATCGGCATGCGGCCCGAGGTAGTGAGTCGCCTGTTCACCAGCTTCTTCCAGGGGGACAGCTCCACCACCCGCAAGTTCGGCGGCACGGGCCTGGGCCTCACCATCTGCAAGCGCCTGGCGGAGCTCATGGGCGGCACCATCGGTGTGGAGAGCGAGCTGGGCAAGGGCAGCCGCTTCTGGTTCACCCTGCGCCTGGCGCACCGCGCCTGCCAGGCCCCCTTGCGCCCCCGGTCCCGGCCCATCCTGCTGGTGGGCCTCAGCGCCACCACCAGCCGGCTCCTCGGGGAGCAGCTCCAGGCCTGGGACCTGGAGGCCATCGTGGCACCGGAGCCCCTGGATCACGCCTTGCTCACCTCCCGCCGGGAGTTAGCCCAGGCCCTGGTGCTGGCGGGCCCCCAGGTCCTGGGCCCCGTTCAGGACGCCTTGCCCGAGGCCCAGGTGGTGCTGGTGAGCCCCCTCTACCAGCCCGAGCTGCGGCAGGGGGCGCGGGAGCGGGGCATCGAGGATTACCTGTCGCAGCCTGTGCGACCCAGCGAGTTGCGGATTCTGGTGGAACCGCCCCGGGCCCCGGTGGTGGCCAAGGCCCCGGCCAGCCCCGGTCGCGCGGAGCATGGACCCGTGTCCGTGCGGGTCCTGTTGGCCGAGGACAACCCGGTGAACCAGAAGGTGGCCCTCCACATGCTGCAGCGCTTCGGCATCCAGGCAGATGTGGTGGCCAATGGCCTGGAAGCCCTGGACGCCCTGGTGGGGGTGGCCTATGACCTGGTGCTCATGGATTGCCAGATGCCCGACCTGGATGGCTTCGAGGCCACCCGGAAGATCCGCGGGCGGGAGCGCGGCAGCCGCCGCCTGCCGGTGGTGGCCATGACCGCCAATGCCATGGCCGGGGACCGCGAGCGTTGTCTTGAGGCCGGGATGGACGACTACATCGCCAAGCCCGTGCGCATCCCCGACCTGCACCGGGCCCTGGCGAGGTGGCTGCCCGAGGGCACGCTGGCACCCCTGCCCGAGGGGCATTGAGATGGCCAAGGCTGCCGCACTGCTGGAAGATGCCACGGAAATTCGCATGGCCCTGCAGCGACTGTGTCTCGCCGGGGCCCGGCTGGAGGTGGCCTACAAGGCGCAGCGCAGTTCCTTCCCCATCCTGACCGAGGACGGCGAGCGGCTGGCCTTCCGCATGGGCTTCGAGGATCAAGCCGCTTGGGCCCTGAAGGTGGGGGAGAACCTGGCCGTGAAGCTGAAGGACCGGGGCCTGGAATTTGAATGCGTGGTCGCGGTGGGTGGCCAGGAGGTGATCGAAGGGGCGGAAGCCTGCCTCACGAACATTCCCCGGGTGCTCCGTCGCAGCGACCTGCATCGCCTGGCAGACTTCATTCCCGATGGGGCCCGGGCCCAGGCGCACGCCGCCACCTTCACCAACACCCGCAACGCGCTCCTGGACGGCACCGTGCAGAGTTTCGGCGAGGAGGGCCTGGAGCTGGTGCTCCGGGACAGCCGCCAGGATATTCGCGAACTGCTGCGCATGGGGGAGGAGTCCCTGCTGGATGTGCCCCTGGAGCCGGGCTTGCGCCTGCGGGCCCCCACCACCGTGGCCTATTTCGGGGAGAACCTCGTGGGCCTGCGCTTCGCCAAGGGCGCGGATTCGTCCCTGCTGGGCCAGTACCGGGACTGGATCCAGACCCAGCAGCAGCAGCAGGCCCTGCAGGACCGGGAGGCCTTCGTGCCCCGGGGCTTCCAGGAAGCCACCACCCGGGTGAACCGGGCCGCCGCCCTGCCATCAGTGAAGCTGGTGGTGGATCGGGATCCCCTCATTCTCCTGCTGACCGAAAAGGAGGATTTCGCCCTGCGGTTGGCCGAGGCCCTGAGCCGCAAGTTCGGCCTCTGCACGCTGGACCACATCAAGGGCCTGGTGCTGCCCCAGCTGAAGTCACTGGGAGCCCAGGAGGGGAGTTGGGGGCGGGTGAAGATGGTGCTCATCCACAACCAGTTGCGACTCACCAGCCCCCTGGACCTCTGCCGCCAGATGGTGGGCCCGGAGGCCTGTCCGCTGCCCATCCTGCTCCTGGGCACCGAGGAGGATGAAGTCAAGAAACGCCATCACGCACTGACCGCAGGGGCCGTGGACTATGTGAGCGTCGAGCCTTTCCGCATCCTCAGCACCCTGCGCAAGCTCGATGAAACCCTGCGGTTGTTCGAGGGGAACTGAGCCGGGTCCGCGTCACCGCCCCAGCGCCTTCTCCATGGCCGCCTGCAGCGTGCTCCGCTGGAAGGGCTTCTGCACGAAGGCCACCAGCCCCTTGCCCTGGAACTCCTGGATGGCCTCCTGTTCGTTGTAGCCGCTGGTGAGGACCACCCGGCACTGAGGATCCAGCTTGCGGAGTTCCCGGAAGGTCTCCACGCCATCCAGATGAGGCATGGTGAGGTCCAGGAGCACCGCCTGGATCGTGCCTGCCGCTTGGCGGAACGCCTCCAGGGCCTCTCTGCCATCGCTGGCGGTGATCACCTCGAAGCCCATGGACTGGAGCAATCCCGTGGCTACCTCCCGCACCGAGGCCTCGTCATCCACCACCAGGATGGTGCCGTGCCCCAGGGGCGCCTCGGCCTTCTGGGCCGGTACGGGTTCCTTCAACTCCGGGTCGCCGGCGGGGAGGATCAGCTTGAAGGTCGTTCCCTTGCCTTCCTCGCTGTACACCCGGATGCCGCCCTTGTGGCCGCGGACGATGCCCTGCATGGCCGATAGCCCGAGGCCCCGGCCCGTGAACTTGGTGGTGAAGAAGGGCTCGAAGATGCGGGCCATCACCTCCGCGCTCATGCCCCTGCCGGTGTCGGAAACCTCCAGGGTCACGAAGGGGCCGGGCAGCACCGCCTGGCCCGGGAAGTCCCGGCGCAGGTCGGCCTCCTCGTAGGTGCGGCTCCCGGTGCGGATGGAGACGATGCCTTCCTGGTCCCCGATGGCCTCGGAGGCGTTGGTGACCAGGTTCATGACCACCTGCTGGATCTGGGGGGCCTCTGCCAGGAGCAGGGGCAGACCAGGTTCCAGCTGGAAGCGCAGGGCCACCTTTTTGGAAATGGATACGGCCAACAGATGGGAGATTTCCTCCACTGCCAAGTTCAGGTCCACCGGCTCCACCACGAAGCGGCCCTTGCCTGAGTAGGCCAGCATCTGGCGGGTGAGGTTGGTGGCCCTCTGCACGGTCCGTTCCATGTTCTCCAGGTAGGGCACCGCGGGGGA
>JBBIHT010000007.1:0-17501 GCA_037446845.1 Geothrix sp.
TCGATGTTGCGGGCCGCGCCGAAGAAGCGCTTGGGCCGCTGCAGCGCGTTGCTGTCCACGCCGCCCGATAACACCTTGCCGCTGGGTGGCACCACGGTGTTGTAGGCCCGGCCCAGGCGGGTGATGGAATCCAGGAGGATCACCACATCCTTCCGGTGCTCCACCAGGCGCTTGGCCTTCTCGATGACCATCTCCGCCACCTGCACATGCCGGGTGGCGGGTTCGTCGAAGGTGCTGGAAACCACTTCTCCCTTGACGCTCCGCTCCATGTCCGTGACTTCCTCGGGCCGCTCGTCAATGAGCAGGACGATGAGGAATACTTCCGGGTGATTGGCCGTGATGGAATTGGCGATGTTCTGCAGGAGCACCGTCTTGCCCGTGCGTGGCGGCGCCACGATGAGGGCGCGCTGGCCCTTGCCCAGCGGTGTCATCAGATCCATGACGCGGGTGCTCAGCTCCTGGGCATCCCGCTCCATGCGCAGGTGGTGCTTGGGGTACAGGGGGATCAGGTCGTCGAAGTGGGCCCGGTCCCGTGCGGTTTCAGGAGGATCAAAATTGACCGCGTCCACCCGCAGCATGGCGAAGAACTTCTCGCCCTCCTTGGGGGGACGGATCATGCCCGACAGGGTATCCCCGGTGCGCAGGATGAATTTGCGGATCTGGCTGGGGGAGATGTAGATATCCTCGGGCCCCGCCAGATAGTTGGCCTCGGGGCTGCGTAGGAAGCCGAAGCCCTCTGGCAAAACCTCCAGAACGCCTTCGGCGAAGAACTGCCCTTCCCGCTCAGCCTGGGCCTGGAGGACCCGGAACACCAGCTCCTGCTTGCGCATGGAAAGGGGGTTCTCGATTTGCAAATCCTTGGCCAGTTCAGCCAGCTTGCCAATGGAAAGCTCCTTGAGCGCTTGCAGGCTCAGGGCGGTCGGAGACTGAGAAGGGGTGGCCATGGGTCACCTGGGCACAAAGTGAGTCAGAAGTGGCTCGGGAATGTTGACAGGATAGGTCAGTTTCCTGGATCGGCCAAATCCGGGTCTTCCTGAAGAATGAACGCCCTCACGCGGGCCACGAAGGCCTTGGGGTTTTCCACCGGATAGGCATGGCCAACGCCAGGCACCACTTCGAAGCGCCCCCTGCGGATTCTCTGGGCAACCTCCAGGCACTTCCAGGGCGGTGTCAGCAGATCCTCGGCCCCGCAGAGCAGGAGGACCGGAGCCAGCACTGAGGCCAGCCGTTGCCGCACATCCCAGCCCAGGATGCCGCGGATCTGGTGGAGGTTGCCGTGGAGGGGACGCTCAATGCCGCCGGTCACCACCTGGTGATAGGCCCGCAGGACCCCGTGCCGGGCCTCCAGGAAGCCATCTCCCCAGAGAAACGGCGCCACCGCGTCGAACTGCAGGAGCGGCCCGCCCACCTCCAGACAGTGCGCCCAATGTTCAGCCTTGAGGGCCATGGCGAAATCCACGCGGGCCATAGCGCTGGTGAGCACCGCCCCAGGGAAATCGCCAGGGTGGGTGGCCAGCAGCTCAAGGCTCAGGGCGCTGCCGTTGGAGAGCCCCACCAGCCAGGGTTTTTGAACGCCCAGGGCCTGGAACAGCTCCCAGGCATCCGAGGCCAGCATCGCAGTGGTGTAGGGGCCCTCCAGAGGCGCAGCGGATCGGCCCTGGCCCCGGCTGTCGAAGGTGAGGATGCGGAAGCGGTCCGCAAGGCCCGGCAATACGCCCGCCCACATCGTGGTGTCGGACAGCAGGCCATTGAGCAGCACCAGCCAGGGGCCGCTTGGGTTGCCCTGAACCCGGTAATGCAACTGCAAGCCAGAAGGCAGGGTGGCGAAAGTGGTGCCTGACCTCAAGCGCCACTCCTCAGATCCGAAGGGGAGTAGGCGGCCTGAAACTGCCAGCCGCCCTGCTCCCAGGTCAGTACCGTGCAGCTGGCCTTCTTCATGTCCAGGCTGCGGCCCGTCAGATGGAAGACCAGCTCACTCACCAGGGGCTGGTGGCTGATGAGGGCCAACACCGCAGCTGGAGGCGCCTCGGCCATGAGCCCACGCAGCCACAGGTCCGTCTCCGAGGGCGGGGCGCCCGGCAGCAGCCCCAGACAGGATTCCATGGGAAAAGGCCCGGCGGCTTCCTGCAGGCAGGTCATCGTTTCCGCCGCCCGGCGGTAGGGGCTGTGAAAGCCACGGGTTGGGGTGAATCCCCGGCGCACCAGCCCCTGCATGGAGGCCCGGCTCTTGGCCCAGCCTTCCTCGGTGAGGGCCCGCTCCGAATCCTTCAGGCCGGGATGGAAATCCTCGGCCAAGCCATGGCGGATGATCAGCAGCGTGGGCATGGAACCATCTTATCGCCGGCTCTCCCGCTTCCAGGCAATCCGCGCCGCACGGCGACGATGGGCGGCCAGGTACCGGGCATCCTCGGCATAGGTCGTGGGGTGAATGACAGGAACGGGCTGAGGCCGCAGGTGCTCGTCCACATTCGTGAAGGTGAATACGCAACTGTTGGAAAGGTTCGTCTGCGTCCTGTCCCGGCTCACACGGATAATGTCCGTCTCCACGCAGACGCTGGTGTTCCCCGCATGGACCGCCCGGCTGAGGAATTGCAGCTTGTCGCCCATGCGCACCGGCTGGACGAAATTGATGCGGTTCACGGCGACGATGACCGGCCGGTGGGGCGCCACCTGTTCCGCGCAGATGGCGGATTGCTCGTAGGCCCGGCGGATCAGATGCCCGCCGAAGATCTTGCTGGGCACATTCTCATGCTCGGGATAGGTTCGCTCCCAGCCACTGGTGACGCAGTCCCCCGCCAGCAGCCCCCGGAAACCCGGCTGGTCCTGGGCGGTGTGCAAGGCCATCAGGAGGCTGTATTCATCCCGGCTGGGGGGTTCCTGGGCCTGGTGAAGCTGTTGGCGGTACTGCTCGCGCCGGGCGATGGCCCGGTCCCAGCGCCGCACGGCCATGGAATCCCCGGGCACGAAGGCAGGCAGGACGATACCTTCGGCGCCAGCGCCCGAGACGCTGCGGGCCACCATGGTGAAGTAGCAGGAGGCGATGTGGGAGGCAGGCAGGTTGCCAGGCCCTTCGGCGTGCTCGATGCGGATGCCCACCTCAAGGCTTGTTCGGCCCACGAAATTGATGCGGGCGCGAAAGACGAGATCCCGATGAACATCTGCGGCGGTGCGCACAAAGATGTTGTCAATGGCGGCCGTCACCACCCGGGCCTGGGGATGAGTGCGGCGAACGAAATCCAGCGCGCACTCCTCCGCCAGCTTGTCCAGGACTTCGAGGATCAGGCCGAAGCGGATGTTCGCGGGAAGCTCCTCGTCCAGGAGCATGTACCGCCGCCGCTGGGAGGCATCCGAGCCCAGAGGAACCGTCAGGATGCGATCGTCGGGAAGAAGCATGGACCAGTATGCCCTATTCGTGATTTTCCCTGTCAATTCAAGGGCTCTCGTGAGATCCTGACCCTTTGGGCCCCTCCCGGCTGGCGCTGTTCGCCACTTCGAGACTGCCACTTCGGCACACTCGCGCAGGGATTGCCCCGGGAGACATCGTGAGTGAATTGTCCTTCGCAGCCCTCGGCTGCAGCGAAGCCCTTCTGGCTGCCCTGGCCAAGCGGGGATTCGAAACCCCCATGCCCGTGCAGGCTGCCACCCTGAAGGCCGGCCTGGAGGGGCGCGACCTGCTGGTGCAAAGCCGCACTGGATCAGGCAAGACGCTCGCCTACGGGCTTCCCCTGTTGCACCGGCTTTCAGAGGCCAGGCATGCCCAGGCCCTGATCCTGGCCCCCACCAGGGAACTGGCCCAACAGGTTGGAGCCGAGTTCCATAGCCTCGTGCCCAAGCTGCCCATCGCTTCCCTGGTGGGCGGCGTGGCCTACCAGCCACAGCTCCGCTCGCTCCAGAGTGGCGCCATGGTGGTGGTAGGCACCCCGGGTCGCGTCATGGATCATCTGGATCGCGGCACCCTCGAGGATGTGGAGAAGATCCTGGCCAAGGTGCCCAAGGGCCCCCAGACCTACCTGTTCTCTGCCACCCTTCCCGGCCCCATCGCCAAGCTGGCTGGGCGCTTCCTGCAGGATCCTGTGCGCGTCCAGCTGGCCGAGGCGGGCGAAGCGGCAGTTCATGCTGACATCATCCACACGCCGGTCATCGTGCCTGACCACCAGCAGGTCCGTGCCCTGGTGAACCTGCTCCTGCTGGAAGACCCAAGCTCGGCGCTGATCTTCACCAAGACCAAGGCCCAGACCGAGGAAGTGGCCGAGGAGCTCACCGTATCGGGGCTGCAGTCGGCTTTCCTGCATGGCGACTTGGCCCAGGCCACCCGCACCCGCATTCTCAGCCAGTTCAAGGAAGGCAAGCTCCGCTACCTGGTGGCCACGGATGTGGCCGCCCGCGGTTTGGACATCTCAGGACTGCCCCTGGTCGTGCATGTGGGGATCCCCACCCAGCTGGAGAGCTACATCCATCGCAGTGGCCGCACGGGTCGGGCCGGCGCCAAGGGCACGAGCCTGGCCCTGGTGAGCTGGAAGGAGAGCCGCATCCTCCTGGCCTGGAGCCGCCGCGGCGGCCTCCGGCTGGACTGGCGCGCCATCCCGAGCCCAGAGGAGATCCGCGAAGCCCAAAGCACCCGCCTGGTGGAGCAGATCAGTGCTGGCATCAGCCCGGCCCTGCTGGCCCAGGCCAGCCGCATGCTGGCCGAGGGCGACCCGGTGCGCCTGGTGGCAGGCTTGCTCGGCCTGGCCCAGCGTGACCTGGCCTCGGGTTTCGAGTTGCCCAACGAACCCGACCGCAAGGCCAAGCCCCGCTTCAATTCGCCCCGGGAGCGGAAGGACGGCGGCCCCCGCCCGCAGCGAGCCTACGCCGAGCGCAGTGCCGCGCGGAGTGAATCGCCAAGGCCGGATTCAGCCTATGCCAAGACCCGTGCCGACGGGAGTTACAAGCCCCGCAAGGAGCTCGACGAGCAGGCCCACCCCTATGTGAGACCCAAGGCTGCTGCACCCAGCACCCCCGGACGGGCCTGGGAGAAGCGCTCCACCGAGCCCACCAGCCCCTGGAAGAAGACAGCCACCCAAAAGGCCGCGGACTCAGGACCTGCCCGCCCCTGGAAGAAGAGGTAGCCCGGGGTTCGGTAATTCCCAGCGGATCACTCGTTGGGGTCGGAACCACTCAGGTCCACGGGCTTGGGTTCCTCCAGGGGCTTGATGGCGCCCCGGACGATGTTCTCCATGGGCTGGGCCGGGGCCTTGTCCCGCGCTTCCCTGATCAGTCTGATGGCCTCCGGGTCGCTGCCTGATTTCGGCACCGTGCCGGGCTTGAAGGCCAGGTGCAGCACTTTGTCCGTGGTGGCGGCGGTAGCCTGCAGCCCCGTGAAACGGTCAATTTCCGCCCATTCCATGCCCTGGGGTACGGGGAACTCCTCCCGCTCGGTGGTAGGCAAAGCCGCCCGCATGAAATCAATCCAGATGGGCAAGGCCACCTTGGCGCCATCGGCACCGCGGAAAAGGGTCTTTTTCTCATCCAGCCCGACCCAGACGCCGCACACCACCCGGGTGGAGAACCCGATGAACCAGCCGTCCGTGTGATCGTCCGTGGTGCCCGTCTTGCCAGCCACGGGCCATTCCAGCTCATTGCTGCGGGCCCCAGTGCCACTGGTGGCCACACCCTGCAGGCATTGGATGAGCTGATAGGCGGATGGAGGATCCAGCACCTGTTCCGTGGCCGCACCGCCGTGGCTTTCCAGCAGGCGCCCCGTGCGATCCACCACCTTCTTGATGAGGAAGGGCGTGGGTGCCTGCAGCCCGCCGTTGGCGATGGTGGCATAGCCGCGGACCATTTCCTTGAGGGTGAGATCAGCTGATCCCAGGGCCAGGCTGGGGTAGGGCGGCAGGGGGCTGGTGAGCCCGCATTTCCGGGCGAAATCAATGACATTCAGCACACCCGTTTCCTCGAGCGTTCGCACCGCGGGCACATTGCGGGAATCCCGAATGGCCTCCCAGATGGGGATGGGACCCCAGAAGTCCCGTTCATAGTTCTTGGGTTCGTAGGGTTTCACGGTGGAGCGCAGGGGTTTGTAGTCGGTGCTCCCATCGGGGCGGGTGATGGTCAGGTAGTCCAGGGTGTCCAGGAAGCGGCTGGGCACATCCTGGACGATGGTGGCCGGGGTTTTCCCTGCGGTGAAGGCCGCACCATAGACGAAGGCTTTCATGGTGGAGCCCACCTGCCGCTGGGCCTGGGTCGCACGGTTGAACTTGGATTGGTTGAAATCGAAGCCCCCTACCAATGCGCGGATCTCGCCACTTTTCGGATCCAGGGCCATGAGCGCGCCCTGCACCTGCGGATCCTGATCCAGTTCCAGAGCCCTGGGCTGGCCGTCACTGGCGGATTTCACGGTGAACAGCGGGGCCGCGCCGCGCGGCAGGAGTTTCTGGAGTTCCTTCCCCGCCCAGGCGAAGGCGGAATCGGGCACCTCAAGGGTGTGCTTCCCGATGCGCACCGAGGCCCGGCCGCCCTTCCAGCCGAGGATAACCCCGCGCACCGAGTCGCCGGCCTCGAAGTAGTGGCGCCAGCCGGCCAGCTGGGTGGTCTCGGGATCGCCCACGAACTGCACCGCGTCCCTGCGGAATCCCCGTCGCCGATCCACGGCCTTCACCCCCGCCTGGACGGCCTCGTTGGCGGCCTCTTGCCATAGGGTGTTGATGGTGGTGGTCACTTCCAGGCCACCGGTGAGGGTCTGCTCACGGCCGTATTTCTCGTAGAGGTACTTGCGCACCTCCTCCACCACATAGGGCGCCACCGATTCCTCGTGGGCATTCTCCCGGGCCAGCCGGATGGGTTTCTCCACCAGCAGGCTGGCGTCCCGGGCGGGCAGGTAATCCTCCTTGACCATGCGAATGAGCACATGGTTTCGCCGCGCCTTGGCCGCGGCCCGGGCCCGGGGATCGGGGTTGTAGGGGTTGTACCAGTTGGGGTTCTGCACCAGTCCGGCGAGGACCGCGCATTCCTCCGGGAGCAGCTGGGGCGCGCTCTTGCCGAAGTAGAACTCGGCTGCGGCCTCGATGCCATAGCGCCCGCCCCCGAAGTACACCTCGTTGGCGTACATCTCCATGATCTGCTTCTTGCTGTAGGCCTTCTCCAGCTTGCGGGCCAGGATGATCTCCTTCAGCTTGCGGTCCAGGCGTTTCTGGCGCTTGGCCGTCACGGTGCGGATCAGCTGCATGGTAAGGGTGGAAGCCCCCTCCCGGCGACGGCCGAGGCTGGAGACGAAGTTCCACCCGGAGCGCAGGAAACCGCGGGGGGAAATGCCGCTGTGGGTCCAGAAATCGGTGTCTTCCGTGGCCACCAGGGCGTTGATGAAGGCTTTGGGAATGTCGCCATAGGGGATCACCACCCGGTGTTCCTCGGCAAAGATGCCGATGACATTGCCGTTCTGGTCCAGCACCTTGGTGATGGTTTTCGGCACCCGGATGGCGAAGAGGGTCAGGAAGCTGTCGGCATCCCTGGACATCAGCGACCAGGCGATGGCCAGGGCCACCGAGGCCGCGATGCCAAGGGCAACCGCCGCGAGGAGGATACGCCGGAACCAGTGATGGGAGGAATCGGGCCTGGGAACCATACCCCAAGGATAGCGGTTAGAGTGGTGCCATGCCCCAGCGACTCATCCTCGTGGCCAAGGTCAAGTCCGAGCGCCTGGCCATCACCCTCCGGGACACGGTGCCGCTCTTTCTTGAGCGGGGCTGGACCGTGATGGCGGAACCGGGCATCGAGGTGGCCTGGGCCTCGGCCGGGTTGGATGCCCATCGCCTCACCCTGGACCTGGAACTGGGTGCCACCGAGCCCCCTCCCGATCTCTGTTTGGTGCTGGGCGGTGACGGAACCCTGCTCTACGGTGCCCGCCGGGTCGGTCAGCGGGGCACTCCGCTGCTGGGCATCAACCTGGGGTCGCTGGGTTTCCTCACAGCCCACGCCCAAACCAGCGCCCGGGACGCCGTGACAGCCTATCTGGAGGGGAGGCTCGTACGGGACATCCGTCCCCTCCTGGAGGTGGAATTGCGGCGCCAGGGCCTCAGCCTGGCCCGCCAATGCGTGATGAACGATGCCGTGCTGGCCAAGGGTGCCCTGGCGCGGATCATGGACATGCGCCTGCAGGTGGGGGAGCAGGATGCGGGCCCGTTGAAGGCGGATGGCGTCATCGTGGCGACGCCCACCGGTTCCACCGCCTACGCCCTGTCCGCCGGCGGGCCCATTCTCCATCCGCGCCTGGAGGCCCTGGTCATCGCACCCATCTGCCCCCACACCCTCACCCTGCGACCCTCGGTGGTGCCCGCCTCCACGCCCATCACCATCACCCTGGAGGATGCCGAGGACGCCCACCTGACCCTGGATGGCCAGATCGGCTTCCGGGTGTTGCCCGGGGACCAGGTGAGCCTGCGGCCAGCGCCCGGGCAGATCACCCTGCTGCAACAGCCCGGCCTGGACTTCTTCGCGCTTCTGCAGGAGAAGTTGCACTGGGGCGATCGCTAGGCAACCCCACAGACCACGATCCAGAAGCTCCCTCGGAGATCGAATGGTCGGTGCTGGTCTGCATCCACACCCCCTTGTGACCCCTGGCACAAGGGGGCAATTCCACACTTCCAGCAGGTTCGGATGACCGTCCCTTCATGGAGGCCCCATGGCCCTCAAAGAACGCCCCAAACCCTACCTTGTGCCGGAGTATTGCAAGGGCTGCGGCCGATGCCTGGATGCCTGCGCCAAGGACTGCATCTCGCTCAGCGACCTGATCAATCCGGCCACTGGCCTGGTCCCCGTCGAGCTGGATCTGACCAACTGCAATGCCTGCGGCCTGTGCATGGATGCCTGCCCCGAGCCCTACGGTCTGCGCCCCACCCCAGAAGGGGGCATCGAGGATTTCGAACTGGAGGACCCGGCCAAGATCTTCGGCGTGAAACCCAGTGACGCCCCCGAGCCGGTGGACATTCCCAACGAAGTGATCGCCCTGCCCCGCACGGAGCCCCTGGTCATCAAGGGCACTTATGCTTCGGCCCTGGGCGCACTGCTTGCGGGCTGCCGCCATGTCTATGGCTACCCCATCACACCCTCCACCGAGGGCGCCGAATTGATGGCCAAGTTCCTGCCCAAGCTGGACGGCACCTTCATCCAGGCGGTCAGCGAGGTGGCCACGGTGAACATGATGTACGGCACCGCCGGCGCCGGCCTGCCCACCATGACCTTCACCTCCTCGCCGGGCTTCAGCCTGATGCTGGAAGGCGTGTCCTACATGATCGGCGCTGAGCTGCCGGGGCTGTTCGTGAACATCATGCGGGGGGGTCCCGGCCTGGGAAACATCGGGCCTGAACAGGCGGACATCAAGCTAGCCTGCCATGGCCTCGGCCACGGCAACACCCAAGCACTGGTGCTGGCTCCCTCCACCCCGCAGGAAATGCTCGATCTCACCGTGCTTGCCTTCGAACTGAGCTTCAAGTACCGCAACCCCGTGATCCTGCTTGGAGACGGTTACCTGGGCCAGATCACCGGGAAGGTGCAGTTGCCCCAGACCATGGTCAAGCCCGGCATCCCCAAGTGGGCCGTCTATGGCGATGCCATGCATCGGAAGAACCTCATCAATTCCATCTACCTCACCGAGGTGGACCTGGAAGCCCACAATGTGCACCTCAACGAGAAGTACGCCGCCATGCAGGTGGAGGTCCGTTCCGATTCCTTCCTCTGCGACGATGCGGAAGTGGTGATCATCGCCTGCAACACACCGGCTCGCATGTCCAAGGGCGCGGTCCAGGAACTGCGGAACCAGGGCATCAAGGCGGGGCTCTTCCGGCCCATCACCCTTTGGCCCTTCGATGTGGAGGGCCTGAAGAAGGCCATGGCCAAGGCCAAGCGCCTCATCGTCGTGGAAGCCAGCGCCGGGCAACTGGAGGATGAGGTCCGCCTCGCCCTCAGCAGGGCCGGTGTCCGCCAGTTCCCGGAAATCGAATCCGTCCGCCGCATGGGTGGCATCCTGCCCCAGCAGGACGAAATCATGGACCGGGTGCTGGGCAAGAAGGAGGTGAAGGCATGAGCAAGTCGAGCGTCTTCTACGACAGGTTCGAGCGCCACTCCCACGGCGAGGGGCTGAAGGGCCACGCGACGCACTACTGCCCCGGATGCGGCCACGGTCTCGCGCACAAGTTCCTGGCCGACGCCATAGACGAACTGGGCATCCAGGATCGCACCGTGGCCATCAGCCCCGTGGGCTGCTCGGTGTTCCTGTACTACTACTTCGATGTGGGCAACAGCCAGGCTGCCCATGGCCGCGCGCCGGTGGTGGCCCTGGGCCACAAATTCGCCAATCCGGAAAGCGTGGTGATCAGCTACCAGGGGGACGGCGATCTGGCCTCCATTGGCCTGGCGGAAACCATCGCCACCGCCCAGCTGGGCGCCCCCATCACGGTCATCTTCATCAACAATGCCATCTATGGCATGACTGGCGGCCAGATGGCCCCCACAACCCTCATGGGCCAGCCCTCCGCGACCAGCCCCTCGGGCCGCAACCAGTACATGGGCCAGCCCCTCAAGATGGCCGAGATCATGGCGGGCCTCGACGGGCCCATCTATGTGGAGCGCGTGGCGCTCTACGATGCCAAGCAGCGCATCAAGGCCAAGAAGGCCATCCAGAAGGGCATCAAGCTCCAGATGGAGGGCAAGGGCTATTCCTTCATTGAAGTGCTCTCCGAATGCCCCACCCATCTGAAAATGAGCCCGGAGGACACCGAGAAGTGGGTGAAGGAGGTAATGGAAAAGGTCTATCCCCTGGGCGTCAAGAAGGAGGTCGCCGCCGCACCCTGGTTCAAACGGAACGCACCCAGCTTCAATGGGGAAAAACTGCTGGGCCTCATCGGAGCCACCTCTGACCACCCTGAACGGTTCTGCAGCTGCTTCCCGTCCCATGTGGCCCCCCACGATATCTCCCTGAAGCTGGCCGGGTCAGGGGGCGACGGCGCCCAGACCGCTGCCATGCTGATCGCCAAGGCGGCCAGCAACGAAGGCTTCGATGCCACCCACATTCCCAGCTACGGCCCCGAAAGCCGTGGCGGCACCTCCTACGCGGATGTCCATGTGGCCGAGGAGGAAGTGCTGAATCCCGGATCCCACAACCCGCAGATCCTCCTGGCCTTCAACGCGCCCAGCCTGGCCAAGTTCGGTCCCGCCGTGCGCAAGGGCGGCACCATCATCTACGACAGTTCCGTGATCAGTGAAGTCCCCGTTCTTGACCCCAGCATCAAGCTGTTCCCGGTGCCCTTGACCGGCATTGCCACCGACCTGGGCAAGGCCCTGGTGAAGAATATCGTGGCCCTGGGTGCCCTCCAGGCCGCCACCAACCTGTTCCCCCGGAACACCTTCCTGTCCACGATCCGCACGGCACTGAAGGACAAGTCCGCCCTGATCCCCCTCAACGAGGAGGCCTTCGCCTGGGGCATCAAGTCCGTGGAAGCACTCTCGAACTGATTCCAACCGGAGGTCGCCATGACGAACCATGCCATCCAGGCCACCCTCAGCACCGAGGAATGGAACATCGTCATGGCGCTCCGGGAGATCCCGGATAGCCCGGTCCGGACGAAGGTGTCTGGCATCTTCTCCGAGCTGGCCCGCTTCGTCCAGCAACCCCGCTGCCTCGGCATGCAAAGCGATGGATTCCCCTGTGGCAGTCCCCACACCAGCTGCGAGGAATGCCAGCAGATGCTCAAGGTCCTGGATGATCTTGCGGCAAGGGTGCCTGCCCGGGATTGATGGTTCTCAATCCCTCCCGGCCCTTCTCTACAACCCGCCCCGCAGGTTTGCGAAGGTGCGCAGGCCATCCTCCGCCGGCCTGAGCAGGGCCACCAGCCGCTCGCCACACAGGGCCCGAATCGGCGCGCCGGGATCGGGAAAACCTTCTGGCAGGACCCAGGTGGACGGGACCAGCTCGCCCGGGGCGATGGCCCGGCCATGGCCCAGGTACTCGGCTTCAGCCTCCGTCAGGCACCGAGTCGGGCACCAGGGCAGCAGGCGGGTACCCGTCAACAGGGATTCCTGACCTTCGCCGGGATCGCTCCAGGGTCCGATGGCGGGGCGGTGGAGGGCCCTCAGGTGGGCGCCACAACCCAGCGCCTGGCCCAGATCCCGTGCCAGACTCCGCACATAGAACCCACCCCGGCAGGTGAGTTCCAGGGTGCTCATGGAAGGCAGGTCATGGGACAGCCAACGGGCGGAGAACAGGAAGACCCGGCAGGGTTTCATGATCACCGTTTCCCCCCGATGGGCCTTCCGGTAGGCGGCCTCGCCGTCAATCTTCTTGGCGCTGGTGGCCGGGGGGACCTGTTCCGTCCAGCCCAGGAAGGGGGTCAGGGCAGCCTCCAGCAATTCAGGGAAAAGACCCGACGGTTTGCCTTCGAACACCGGCTTCCCGTCCAAATCGCAGGTATCGGTTTCCACGCCCCAGGCCACTTCGGCCACATAGGTTTTTGGCAGGGGATGCAGCAGTTCCATAAGGCGTGTGGCCTGGCCCGCCAGGACGACCAGCAGTCCATCCGCGAAGGGATCCAGCGTGCCACCGTGTCCCAGCGCCAGTTTCTTCTGCCCTGCTTCGAAGGCCCGATGCTTGAAGGCACGAACCACATCAAAGCTGCTCTGGCCCACGGTCTTGTGGATCAGGTGAACACCCGGTTCCACCATTCAGGCGTCCTTCGGCCCGGGACCGGTTCCCGCATCGGCTTGGGTGTCCTCAGGCCGGGAAGCCCGCTCCTTCTCGATTTCCGAAAGCAGCGACTCGAGATGGTTCCCGTCCTCCAGGGTCCCATCCTGAAAGAAGCGCAGTTCCGGCACACGCTTCATCTTGAGGCGACTGGCAAGCTGACTTCGGAGGAAACCCGAGGCACGGCCCAGGGCCTTGCGGGTGAGCGCATTCTGGGCCTCCTGGTCGCCGCCCTGGGCGGGGAGTACCGTGAAATAGACTCGCGCGACACTGCGATCCGGGGACAGGCGCACGGCGGTGAGGGTGAGGAACCCGAGGTCGGGATCCCGAAGTTCCCGCTGCACCAGGGTGGACAGGAGGAAGTGGACTTGGTCTTCAAGGCGTTCGGGGCGTTGCATGGGATTCCTTCCACTTCCATTCTACCGGGCCGCGACCTGTTAGCCTTCCCCGATGGCCGAATGGTTCGACGAGTGGTTCGACAAGGACTACGCCCTGCTCTACGCCCACCGGGACGCGGAAGAGGCGCGCGTGGCCGTGGGCCGTGCCCTGCGGGTGGCGCCCGAGCTGGGAGCAGGCCCCGTACTCGATCTGGGCTGCGGAGCCGGGCGGCACCTGGAGATCCTTCGCCGCGCCAACGCCCTGGCGTTTGGCATGGACCTGTCCAAAACCCTGCTGGGCATGGCCCCGAGTGGCCTCCGTCCCTGGCTCCTGCGGGGTGACATGCGGACCCTGCCCGTGAAGGAAGCCAGCCTTTCTGGAGTCTGCCTGTGGTTCACGCCCTTCGGCTATTTCTCGGATGGTGAGAACCGGATGCTCATGAACGCCCTGGGGAGGCTCCTGCGCCATGGCGGCGTGCTCATCATGGACTACCTCAACGCGGAACTGGTCACCCGCACCCTGGTGGCCGAGGACACCGTGGAACGGGGCGGCATCCGGGCCCAGAGCCAACGGGCCCTGGAGGGCAACCGCCTGGTGAAACACATGGTCCTCACCCACCTGGACAGCGGTGAAACCCGCTCGGCCCTGGAAAGCGTGCGCCTCTACCACCCCACCGAACTGCAGGAAATGGCTGTGCGGGCCGGCCTGCGCCTGCGCCGCGTCATGGGTACCTATGCCGGCGAGGCCTTTCACCAGGACAGCCCCAGGTGGATTGGCGTGTTCGAGAAGGCGTGGTGAGCCAAGACAGGCCACGGGGGGCATAGCCGTCCGGCCCTGCTCCAGTCAGAATGATTCCAGTGTTTCCAGGAGCGGCCATGGGCTTCCAGTCAGTGCGAGATCTGCAGGTGAAGGGCCATCGCGTGTTCCTCCGGGCGGACTTGAATGTGCCCCTCAGGGAGGGCCATATCACCGATGCCACCCGAATCCAGGAGACCCTGCCTACCCTTAAATGCCTGCTGGATGCAGGTGCTTCGGTGGTGCTGGCCTCGCACCTCGGGCGCCCCGAGGGCAAGGGCTTCGAGGCCGCCTTCAGCGCGGCCCCGGTGGCGGCGTGGTTGCGGGCCCAGGGGCTTGATTGCCACCTGGCGAGCTATGTGAACGGGGACGCCGTGGCGGCGGAGGCTTCGGTGCTTCGCCCAGGCCAGATCCTGTTGCTGGAAAACCTCCGCTTCGAGAAGGGCGAGACGAAGAACGCCCCGGACTTCGCCGCGAGCCTGGCCGGTCTCGCGGACACCTATGTGAACGACGCCTTCGGCTCGGCACACCGGGCTCATGCCTCCGTGAGCGGCATGGTGGCCCATTTCCCGAGAGAACGCGTAGCCGCAGGCTTTCTCATGGAGAAGGAATTGAAGGCCCTGGCCAAGGTCACGGAGCACCCTGACAAGCCCCTGGTGGTGATCTTCGGCGGCGCGAAGGTCAGCGACAAGATCGAACTGATCCAGAACTTTCTCGGCAAGGCGGACGCCATCCTCATCGGCGGCGCCATGAGCTACACCTTCCTCAAGGCCCAGGGGTTCCAGATCGGGAAGAGTCTTTGCGAGGAGGACAAGCTGGAGGTCGCCTCGCACCTGCTCAGGCAGGCTGAGGCCGCCGGGACCCGCTTGCTCCTGCCCTTGGACCATGTGGCGGCCGCCGAGTTCAAGGAAGGCGCCGACTGTGCCATCACGGTGGACCAGTCCATTCCCGCTGACCGCATGGCCCTGGATATCGGGCCGGAAACCGTGGCCGCCTACGCCGCCGAGATCCGCGCCGCCAAGACCCTGCTCTGGAATGGTCCCATGGGCGTGTTCGAGATGGCCTCCTATGCCGCGGGAACGCTCACCCTGGCCGAAGAACTGGCGGATGCGGCGGATCGCGGCGCCTTCGTGTTGGTGGGCGGCGGGGACAGCGTGGCCGCCGTGAACAAGGCTGAAGTGGGGCCCCGCATGTCCCATATATCCACGGGCGGCGGCGCCAGCCTGGAGTACCTCAGTGGCCTCGCTCTGCCCGGCGTGGTCGCGCTCTCAAAGTGACCGCAACGCGTAGGCCCTGCGCAGTACCGCCTCCCACCAGGAGCTGGGGAGAAGTGCCTTCAGCCTTCCTGCCCAGGCAGCGTCCCGGCCAATGACCAGGCGCCGGGGCGGCCTCCGGGCACTGAGCGCACGGACCAGGTAACGGGCGCAACTGTCCGCATCGAGGGCATGCCGCTCAGACTGTTCCTTGCGAAGCCCCAGGTAGCGACGGATGACGGGTTCGTAGCGGGTGCCCTCGGCCCGCCTCGGCAGATCCCCCCAGGCCCTGGCCAGGGTGTCGCGAAATGCGGTGCGGATCGCGCCGGGCTCCACCAGCACCACGGCGACCTCCCGGCCCACTTCCAGGCGCAGTGTTTCAGCCAGGGCCACCACGGCGTGCTTGGAAGCATTGTAGGGTCCCGCCAGGGGAACGGACAGCCGCCCCAGCATGGAGGCCACCTGTAGGATGCGGGCGCCCGGTTCCCGCCTGAGCAGGGGCAGGAAGGCATTCGTCACCGCCTGCAGGCCGATCACATTGGTTTCGAACTGCGCCCGCAGTTCCTCGGGCCGAATGAGCTCCAGGGGCCCCACCTGGCCGTAGCCAGCGTTGTTCACCAGGGCCTTCAGGCGCAGGCCCGAGCAGGCTTTCCGGGCCGCCTCGATGCTGGCCCCATCCCTCACATCCAGACTCAGAAGACGGAGATCCTCCCCGGGGGGGAGGTCGCCCAAGGATTCCAGCCGCCTGGCGGTGGCCACCACGCCCCATCCCGCCTGGCGGCACAGGGGCACCAGGGCCCGGCCCAGGCCCGTGGAACAGCCGGTGATCAGCACCCAATTCCGCATATGGCCATCCTTCCATCCCCTGCGCGGCCCGGCTAGGCGTGCCCCTCCGGCAGGGGGCTTCCCTTTGCTGGCACTACCTCTTCTTTGGGGTGGTTTTCGCGGCAGCCTTGGACTCGATTTTCGTGGCCACCTGCTTGTAGGTGACCGTGACCTTGTCCCCAGCCTTCAGGGCATCCTTGCCTGTGGTGCTGCCCTCGGTGTAGAAGCGCCAGACCTCCTTGCCCAGGTCCAGGGTGAAGCTGTCAGCGGCCACTTCCTTCACGACGCCCGTCTTCTGGTACGAGGCCGCTGCGGCAGCCCAGCCGAGCGCAGCCCCCAGAAGGGCGGTCGCCGAGAGGATGACAAGTGACTTCATGCGCATGGGAGGCTCCTTAGAGGGTGAGCCAAGCCTAGCAGAGCCTGGAATGGAAGCCCTCACACCAGGGCCAGCAGGCCCACCAGGTAGAAGCTGAGATCCACGCTGACCTCGAAGCGGTGCTTGCCGGTGGTAAACCGTTCGTGGAAGAGCCAGAGGTACACCATCGGATAGGCCGAGCAGGCCACCAGCACCAGGGCCACGGCCAGGGGGTGGCCCTGCCCGCGGTTCTCGTAGGTCAGCCACAGGGTTCCGGCCAGTAGCGTGCCCAGGAGGATCATCAGGATGGCCTTGGTGGCACGCTTGCCCAGCAGGATCGCCAGGGTTTCCTTGCCGATGATCTGGTCGTTCTGCATGTCCCGGATCTCGTAGATTACCGTGCGCACGAAGGCCAGGACCCCAACCAGGAAGATGGCGGCGTAGGCGCGCAGGTCCCACACCCGGCCCTCCTGCCACACAGGAGTAGCCACGGCCACGGTGGCCAGGGCCAGGGCCACCACCACATCCTTGGAGCCCGGAATGGTGCGCAGGCTCCATTCCCGCCCACCCAGGTGAAAGCGCCGCTTGTAGACCACGCCGAGGAGGGCGGCCCCTAGTACGACCGTGAACACCTTCCCGCCCAGGCCAAGGGCAACACTGGCCATCAAGGCCAGGGCCAGTCCGGCCGCAATCAACAGCACCCGGCGGTTCCGCTGGAGGAACCGTGCCCGGGCCGGGCCTTTCGCACCGAGTCCCAGGGGATCCAGGAAGGGGCTGAGCAGGTACATGGCCAGCACATAGCTGGCGGTCAACAGGGGGTAGTGCCAGCCCAGGGGCAAACCCAGCCACCGGTGCACGCCCAGGGTCATGAGCCCGGCACCCACGGCCATGAGTGACGAGCTGCCGAAGGCCGCCTGGAGGAAGCTGCGCCAGCGGCTGGGGCGATCGCCCAGCTGTTCCAGCACATCCACCACCTCGTCCACCAGCCAGGTGGGGGTGGAGGCCCCGGCCAGCACGCCCACGGTTTCGTTGCCGGCAAAAGCGCCCAGGTCCAGGTCCACGGCGGTTTCCACATACTGCACCGGCTTGCCATAGTGGCGCCCCAGCTCGGCCAGGTGCTTGGTGTTGCTGGAAGCCTTGCCCCCCACGACCACCACGGCGTCCACGGTCTGGGCCAGGTGCC
>JBBIHT010000008.1:0-17055 GCA_037446845.1 Geothrix sp.
TTTTTGGTCATCTTAATTTTTTGGATTCATATGTATCAATCAACCAAGGGGTTATTCGACTGTCGAAACACCATCCATTGATCGTCACCACAGGACCAATGAAGTCGGTCCCAATCCTTGACCGGGGAGGTCGAACGGGTATGCCATGGACCTTGATAAGCAGCTGCCCGGTCCCGTGAAATCGCTTAGGAGGGCTTTGTGTCCCTGCCTGAAAACATTCATCTACCCGCCCAGACAGAGCGCCGCCTGGCGGCCCTAGAGGCCCGGGTGGCCGCTTTGGAACGGGCCGCCGGAAGGCTCCCGGCCACCCCTTTTTCCCCTCCCGGGCCTGGGCAGGCCCCCCGTGCGGATCCCGCCGGGGCCCCGCCGCAGTCCATTTCCATCCCGGGGGGCGCCGGCCGGGTGTTCCTCATCCTGGGCGGAGCCTTTTTCCTCCGGGCCCTAACGGACGGGGGCACCCTGCACCAGTCCGTGGGCGTGGCGCTCGGCCTAGCCTATGCCCTTGCCTGGGCGCTCCAGGCCTGGCGCACTGCGAGGACGGGCGAGGCCGGTTCTTTTGCCCTCGCCTCCATCCTCATCGCCTATCCCCTCCTGGTGGAAGCCACCACCAGTTTCCGGGTGCTTTCTCCTCTGGCATCGGCCTCCGTGCTGGGTGCCCTGACCCTCCTTCACCTGGCGGTCGCCTGGCGCCGGACCTTGGCCTGGCTTTCGTGGGCTACCCTGTGGGTTGGCATAGGAACGGGCTTCTTCCTGCTGACCGCCACCCACGCGATCGCGCTTTTCACTGGCTATTTCCTTTTGCTGGGGATTGGAATTCATCGGTCCACCGCCGGGCGTTCCTGGTCCGGTCTGCGCTGGCCATCGGCCCTCGCCGTGGACCTGGTGGTCCTGGTGCTGGGCCTGCTCGCGGCCTGGCCTGGGGGGGTGCCCGAAGGCTACAGCGCACTGCGCCCATCCCAGGCATTCCTCTTGGCCCTCGCCCTGCCAGGCCTCTACATCGGCACTTTCAGCTGGCAGCTCCTGAATGGGCAGCGGGACCTGCATGCCTTTGAATGGACCCAATCCGCGCTGGCCCTGGCCATCGGAATGGCAGGTGCCTGGCGCATCGCCCCTGCCGTGGGCGCAGGAAAGATGGTCCTCGCCATCCTGACCCTGGGCTCTGGAGTCAGTTGTTACGCCCTTGCCATCCACATCGGCCCTCGCCGGAAGGAGGCTCCCGAGAAGTTCCGTTTTGTCAGCAGCCTTGCCACCTGCACCTCTCTGGTCGGTGTGGCGACCCTAACGAACCACGCAGTCCTTGGGATTGCCTCAGCGTTCCTGGGCCTGATCTCCCTGGCTCTGGGCCTCCAGTTCCGGCGCACCGTGCTGGTCCTCCAGGGTGTGTTGTGCCTCGGGTTAGCCGCCCTGGCCTCCGGGTTGATCTCCTTTTCGCTGCAGGGGTTCCTGGCTTCCGTGGAGACGGTGACAGCCCGTGCGATCCACGGGCCGGCCTGGGTGGTGGCCCTGGCCCTGGGAGCCAGCGGCTTCCTGGTGGAGATCCGTCGGCCACCCGAGTGCTTCCCCACGCGCCTTCGGTTCGCCCTCCTGCTCCTCGAGGCCCTTGGGGTACTGGGTGCCGGAGGACTGTCGGTGACCCTGCTGCTGCACCTCGGCGGTGCCGCCTGGGCCCAGCCCTGGGTGCTGGCCTTTCTGCGCACCGCGGTCCTGTCTAGTTTCGCCGTGATCCTGGCACTACAGAGCCGAGGGTGCCCCCAGGGGGAACTCCGCCTCCTGACCTACCCCGTACTGGCGCTGGCGGTGCTCAAGGTCCTGGTGGAGGATCTGCCCCTGGGGCGCCCCCTGATGCTCTTCCTGGCCTTCATGTGCCTGGGTGGGGCCCTCATTCTGGTGCCGCGGTTGCGGAAGCCCAAGGCCTCCTAGGCTTGACCTGCCCCAGGGGAAAGTGTGACGAAAGTGGAAGGCTTCGCTCTGGCTACTGGGTGTCCCGGGGCTCACACTGGGTTGGCAGAGCCATTGATCACCCCGTGGCCTTTTGATATTGAAGAACCTGCACCCATCTGGAGGTGAACCCACCATGTCCTCATCCCGAAGGAACTTCTTCCGCCAGGGCGCATTGGCCCACTGGACTGGGGTGCTGGCCCTGGGCATGGTGACCGTGAGCCTGGCCGCCACCCAGCCTGAAGCGCACCAGGCCAAGGGCAACAAGGCTCCCTCTGCCCATCAGGACTCGGCACCACCCGAGGGCTACCAGGTACCCAAGCCACCGTTCACGGAGGGCATCTTCCCCTGCAGTGGGTGTCACGAGGGCATGCCTCCCAATACCAAACGGCGGAAGCTCAAGGACATGCACACCGATATCGTTCTGAATCACGGCCCCGAATCCCGCTGGTGCCTGGATTGTCACGATGCCAACAAGCGGGACCAGTTGCACCTGGCCAGCGGAGCAGCGGTTTCTTTCACCGAATCCTATCGGCTTTGCGGCCAGTGCCACGGCGACAAGTACCGCGACTGGAGGGTGGGTGTCCATGGCAAGCGCACTGGGAACTGGAACGGCGCGAAGCAGTACCTGCTCTGCGTCAACTGCCACAACCCCCATGCACCCCACTTCAAGCCCATCAAGCCCATGCCTGCCCCCACCGACCCCACCAAGATCCAGGCCCGCAAAGGGGGTGCGAAATGACCCAGCCGATTGAGTCCATGGCCACCGAGGCCTGCGCCTGCCCCTCCTCGGAACCTGCCCCGGTCTCGCGCCGCGTCTTCCTGGGCGCCACCACGGCAGTGGCCACCGCCCTGACCGGTTGCGGGAAGCTCAGCAAGGAGGAGTTCCTCCAGCACAACTTCAAGGAGCTTTCCAAGGAGGAAGTGCAGACCGTCATCGCCCGCCTCGAAAAGGAATACGAGGAGAAATTCGGCAAGGCCGTGAAGGTTGGCAACGAGCCTCCCATGCCCGGCGTGATCTTCGGCTATGCCCTTGACCTCAGCCGCTGTGTGGGTTGCCGACGGTGCGTCCACGCCTGCGTGAAAGAGAACAACCAGTCGCGGGAACCCGAGATCCAGTGGATCAAGGTGCTGCAGATGGACAAGGAAGAAGGCGTCAGCACCCAGCACGCAACCCCCTACTACAGCCCAGAGGAAGTGCCTGAGGAAGGACACTTCTACATGCCGGTGCAGTGCCAGCAGTGCTCGAATCCGCCCTGTGTGAAAGTCTGCCCCGTGGGCGCCACCTGGCGCGAGAAGGATGGCATCGTCGTGGTGGACTACAACTGGTGCATCGGTTGCCGCTACTGCATGGCCGCCTGCCCCTACGGAGCCCGCCACTTCAACTGGGGCGAGCCCGGCCTGCCCTCCGAGGATGTGAACACCAATACCCACTACCTGGGCAACCGCCCGCGACCCAAGGGCGTGGTGGAGAAGTGCACCTTCTGCATCCAGCGGACGCGCAAGGGGCTGTACCCCGCCTGTGTGGAGATCTGCCCCACGGGTTCCCGCAAATTCGGCAACCTGCTGGATCCC
This sequence comes from Geothrix sp., assembly GCA_037446845.1. Lineage (GTDB taxonomy): Bacteria > Acidobacteriota > Holophagae > Holophagales > Holophagaceae > Geothrix. The sequence goes on from JBBIHT010000008.1 coordinate 3,514, forward strand.
AAGAGCGAGATCCGCTACATCCTCGAGAACAAGCGGGTCTTCAAGTTCAAGGAAGACCTGAACACCAAACCCAACTTCTTCTACTTCTACGGAGTCTGAGGCCATGTTCACAGTGCGCAACTTCAGACAATTTGTCCTCGACACCGTGACCCTCGTCGCCAAGGGGAGCAAGACCTACTACGCCTGGATGGCCTTCGTCGTAGCCCTCATCGGTGTGGGTGTCTATGGCTATATCGGTCAGCTGGAACATGGTCTCATCTCCACCAACATGCGGGACCAGGTGTCGTGGGGTTTCTACATCGGTAACTTCACCTTCCTGGTGGGCGTGGCGGCCGCCGCGATCATGTTGGTCATCCCCGCCTATGTCTATCATTGGGGTCCCATCAAGGAGATCGCCATCCTCGGCGAGATGTTGGCCATCGCGGCCCTGCTAATGTGCCTTGGCTTTGTCATGGTGGACATCGGCCGCCCGGATCGTTTCTGGCACATCATGCCCATCGTGGGGCGCCTGCACTGGCCCCAGTCCATGCTGGCCTGGGATGTGATCGTGCTGAATTTCTATCTGGTGCTGAACTGGGTGGTGGTCACCTACCTCCTGTACTGCGCCTACAACGAGAAGCCCTATGTGAAGAAGTTCGTCTATCCCCTGGTGCTCATGTCCATTCCTGCGGCCCTGAGCATCCACACCGTGACGGCCTACCTTTACAACGGCCTAGGCGCCCGCCCCTTCTGGAACGCCTCCATCCTGGCGCCCCGCTTCATCACCTCGGCGCTCTGCTCCGGTCCCGCCATCCTGCTGGTGCTTCTGCAGATTTTCCGCAAGACGACCAAGCTCCGCATCACCGATGAGGCCATCTTCAAGATCGCAGAATTGATGGCCTACACCATGGGCTTCTACCTCTTCCTCACCGGGGCCGAGGCCTTCAAGGAGTTCTACACCAATTCCGAGCATGTGCTCTACAGCCAGTACCTGTACTTTGGCCTCAACGGGCACAACACCCTGATCCCCTATGCCTGGGCTTCCCTCATCTGCGGCATCGTGGCCTTCTTCCTGTTCCTGGTGCCGCGCACCCGCACCAACTGGATCACCCTGAACCTGGGGTGCGCGCTGATCTACGCCAGCGTCTACATCGAGAAGGGCATGGGCCTCATCATCCCGGGCCTGACTCCCGATGTGCTCGGCGAGATCTACGAATACGCACCCTCCAAAACCGAACTCATGGTGGCCGTGGGCGTCTTCGGCATCGGCGCCCTGGCCCTCACCGTCATGCTGAAGGCGGCTGTGCCCATGATGCTGGGCGAATTCACCATCAACAAACGGCCCAAGCCGCTGCCCGAAAGCCAGCCCCAGTAGCCATCTGGATCTGTCTACCCCATGACGAAGATCCCGGTCAGATGCCGGGATCTTCGTCATGGGGTTCGTCTGGGTGGCTGGTCAGGATCTGGCGGAAACGCCAAAGCTGATCGAGGAAATGATCCACCAGGAGTGGATCGAAGTGGGTTCCCCGGCCATTGCGAATCAGTTCGATCACCTGTTCCTCGGGCCATGGCTCCTTGTAGTGGCGGCGGTTGGTCGCCGCGTCGTACACATCCACCAGGGCGGTGATCCGGGCTTCCAGCGGGATCTGTTCCCCGGCCACGCCCTTGGGATAGCCGGTGCCATCCCACTTCTCGTGATGCCCCAGGGCGATTCGCGCTCCCATCTGGATGAAGGGCACGGTTGAACCCTTGAGGATGGTGGCCCCCATGGTCGTATGGCGCTTCATGAGGGTCCACTCCTCCGCTGTCAACGCGCTGGGTTTCTGCAGAATGGCATCGGGCACGCCGATCTTGCCGATATCGTGCATGGGGGCAGCGGCCTGGATGGTATCCACGGCCTGGGCGTCCCAGCCGAGCAGCTTGGCCAGCTCCGCCGCATAGAGGCCAATGCGCCGCACATGCATGCCGGTCTCGTTGTCCCTATGCTCGCTGGCACTGATGAGGCGCAGGGCGATCTCCTCCCGGGAGGCCCGGATCTCCAGGGTTTGCTCCCCCACCTTCTGAGCCAACTGGGCCTCCCGGTCCCGGTAGGCGATCTCCAGCATGCGGCGACGCAAGGCCCCGTTCACCTGCACCAGGATTTCCCGGGGCTCAAAGGGCTTCAGCACATAGCCAAAGGCCCCTTCCTGCAGGCATTCAATGGCGATGTCGGCATTCTCGACCGAACTCACCATGATCACCGAGGTATCGGGGATCCGGGGCTGGATGGCCTTCACCAGATCGAGCCCGGAGGCACCGGGCATCTGCATGTCACAGAGGATGAGATCCACCATATCGGCATCCAGCACCGCCAGGGCGCTAGGCACATCCTCCGCCTCCAGGCATCGGTAGCCCGCCTTGGCCAGGATGCGGTGCAGCGTCAGGCGCACGATGGGCAGGTCGTCCACGATGAGAACGCAGGCCTGCTCTGGCACCACCTGGATCTCGCTGGCCATGACCTCCCCGGGGATTCGAGCTTTACGACACCTTTGCTGGTCGCCTGTAGTTCTTGATCATGCCATAGGCAGAAAAAACAGGGATCGTCCACCTGGGTTTCCGTTTTGATCTGGATGCCAAGACACAGAGTCCCCCGGGCGAAGGCACGATTGACGGTGGGCCGGGTATGATGGCCCCATCCCATGAGCGCCCTGTTCTCCTGTCCCAGTTGTGGTGCCGCGCTGAATTTCCGGCCTGGCACCATGGTGGCTGTTTGCGGGTATTGCAAGGCCCTGGCCTCGCGGAAGGACCGGAACCCGGAACTGCTGGGCAAGGTGGCGAGCCTGGTGGACACGGGTTCGCCGCTGGCGCTGGGCGCCACAGGGCGCTTCACAGGCCGGGCTTTCACCTTGGCCGGGCGCGTGCAACTCAAGCACCCCCTGGGCGGAGTCTGGGATGAATGGTACCTGGCCCTGGACGATGGCCGCTGGGGCTGGCTGGCCGAGGCCCAGGGACGCTTCTACCTGACCTTCGCCCAGGCCCCCCACGGTGCCCTGCCGGGCGTGGCGAGCCTCCAGGCTGGCGGACCGGCGGATCTGGGGCCGGATGGCCAGTGGACCGTGGGCGAAGTGAGCGAAGCGTTGTTCCATAGCGCGGAAGGCGAGATCCCATGGGCGGTGGAGCCCGGCGGTCGCTATCATTACGCCGATCTATCGGGCCGCAGCGGCGCCTTCGCCACCCTCGATTACAGCGAGGATCCGCCGCTGTTGTTCCTGGGGCGGCAGGTTGAACTACGGGAACTGGGCCTCCGGGGCGGCACCAGCCAGCCAACCAGGATCGCCACCCAGAACCTCAACTGCCCCCACTGCGGAGGCCCCCTGGCGCTACGCGCCCCGGATCAGACACAACGGGTGGGCTGTCCTGGCTGTGGCAGCCTGCTTTCCGCTGAGGGAGGCAAGCTGGCCTTCCTCCGGAGCCTGGAACAGCCCCACCCGGAGCTCTCCATTCCCCTGGGGGCCGAGGGCACCCTCGGCGGCGAGAAGCTCATCTGCATCGGGCAGCTGCGCCGAAGCTGCAGGGTGGATGGCACGACCTATCCCTGGAACGAGTACCTATTGCTGGATAGCCAGCATGGTTTCAGGTGGCTTGTGCAGAGCGATGGGCACTGGAGCCTTGCCGTGGCCCTTGCCCCCGGAGAATGCCCATCAGTGCGAGCCCAGGAACGGAACATCACAGCCCTTGGCAGCAAATGGCGCCGCTTCCAGGATGTGGAGGCGGTGGTGGAAGGCGTATGGGGAGAGTTCTACTGGCAGGTGGAACAGGGCGAGCGTGTCCAGGTGAGCGAATTCATCGCACCGCCTCGGAGCCTCACCCGCGAACTGCAACCCCACCCCAACGGCGGCGAGGAGGTCAACTGGAGCCTCTCGACCTACCTGGAATCGGTCGAGGTCGTGACAGCCTTCCACTTGCCTGGGAAACTCCCACGCCCGGTGGGCATCAGTTCCTTCCAACCCAACCCCCACAGGACCATGTTGGAAAAAACGGCCCTCTGGGTGGTGGGTGCCCTGGGCCTGCTCCTCCTGGTAATCCTGGCCGAATCCGTCACCCACCGTAATGTGGAGCTCTTCGGGCAGAGGCTGGACCTTTTCGAGTTGACGCCGGGCCTGATGAACACTGCCGGGGAGCCGGCCCCCATGGGCATCCGGGCCAGGAACACGAGGCCAATCCGGACCACTCCGGCGGCCCCAGCAGAGCCGCAGGAACCGGTGTTTTTCTCCGACCCCATCACCATCGCGGATGGCCGCAAGAATTTGGCCTTCACCCTGAAGGCCCCCGTGAACAACGCCTGGGTGGGGGTCGAGGGGGCCCTGGTGAGCGAAACCACCGGCGTGGCGGAGCTGTTCCTGGTGGAGTCCAGCTACTACCACGGCGTGGATGGCGGCGAATCCTGGTCCGAAGGGGGCCAGGCGGACACCGTCTTCCTGGACGCCGTGCCACCGGGAACCTATGTGCTGCGACTCGCGCCCCAATGGGAGGGACGGGTACCCCCGGTCCGCGCCATCGAGGTGCAACTCCACCAGGGAGTCATGCGCTGGCTGTACCCAGGCCTGGCCCTCCTGGCCATCCTTGCGGTGCCCCTGCTCATGCTGTTCCGCCTGGCCGCCTTTGAGACCCGGCGCTGGCAGGAGAGCATGTACACCAGCTCCGGCACAGATTCGGGAGGAGATGACTGATGCGAACCCTTTACCTGCTTTTCCTGGCCGCGGGCTTCGGCCTCACCGTAGCCTATGGCTTCTTCGGACGGGAGTACTTCGGCAAACGACGGCGGGCTGACCTGCCTCCCAGCATTCGCCAGACGCCCGGCGCCTACCGCACCTTCCTGCACAACAACGGGTTTCATGGAGGCAAGTGATGTTCACAGAACAACTGCTCCACCAGCTCCTCGTCGCCGCCGTTTTCTCCATCCTGGGCCTCCTGATCCTCGGCCTGGTCTGGCTTTTCCTGGTGAAGGTCCTCCCCTTCTCCCTGCGGAAGGAAATGGAGGATGACCAGAACACCGCCCTGGGCATCGTCCTGGGCTGTCTCATCCTGGGCATCAGCCTCATCATTGCCGCCGCGATCCACGGGTGATCGTGTCTGACACCCGTGGATTGCCCCAGCCCACACTGAGGGCGCCCCTCCTCTTCATCAGCGTGCTGCTCATTGCCAGCTGCGGGTTGATCTACGAGCTGGTCGCCGGGACGCTGTCCAGCTACCTGCTGGGGGACTCGGTCACCCAGTTCTCCACGGTGATCGGGGTGTATCTCAGCGCCATGGGTCTGGGTTCCTGGCTCTCGAGGTTCCTCCAACGAGGCCTGGCCCAGCGGTTCGTGGACCTGGAGCTGGCGGTGGCGCTGGTGGGGGGGTTTTCCGCACCAATCCTGTTCCAGGCCTTCGCCCACACCCACGCCTTCCGGGTGGTGCTCTATGGCGAAGTCATGGCCATCGGCACGCTGGTGGGGCTGGAGATCCCCATTCTCATGCGGATCCTCAAGGACCAGGTGCACTTCAAGGATCTGATCGCAGGCGTCCTGACCCTGGACTATATCGGAGCCCTGGCCGCCTCCCTGCTGTTTCCGCTGCTGTTCATGCCCAAACTGGGTCTGGTACGCACGAGCCTGCTGTTCGGATTGCTCAACGCCACCGTGGGCCTGTGGTCCTCCTACCTGCTGCAATCCCAGCTTGGCCCCACGCGAATGCTGCGGCTGCGCTGCCTGGCGGTGATGGCGATCCTGGCCCTCGGTGTGGGCCTAGCCGGGAAGTTCACCCTGGCCGTGGAGGAAGAAATCTTCGCGGATGAAATCGTCTATGCCCGGGACAGCGCCTACCAGCGAATCGTGCTCACCCGTGGCCGCGGCAGTTTTCAGCTATTCCTGAACGGCAACCTCCAGTTCTCGAGCGCCGACGAGTACCGCTACCACGAAGCCCTCGTGCATCCTGCCTTTGCCGTGAATCCCGAGGCCCGGCGCATTCTGGTTTGTGGCGGCGGGGACGGCTTGGCCGTGCGCGAAGTGCTGAAGCATCCTGCCGTACGGGAGGTCGTACTGGTGGACTTGGATCCCGCCATGACCGACCTGGCACGCAAGCAGCCCATGATGAGGGCCCTCAATGGTGGCGCCCTGGATGACCCCCGCGTGAAGGTGATCAATGCCGACGCCATGATCTGGCTGCAGGAGGCCAAGGGCGAACCCTTCGACCTGGCCCTGGTGGACTTCCCGGACCCCAACACCTATGCCCTCGGCAAGCTCTACACGACGCGGTTCTACCGGCTACTTCAGCAGCGGCTCACCCGGGAGGCTGTCATCTCGGTGCAAAGCACTTCGCCGCTCATGGCGCGGCAATCCTACTGGTGCATCGCCGCCACTATGGAAGCCTCGGGGCTCCGGGTCCGCCCCTATCACCTGGCCGTGCCCTCGTTTGGCGTGTGGGGTTTCGCCCTGGCATCCAGGCGGGACTTCCTGCCCCCCGGAACGGTATTGCCTGGCCTGAGGTATCTCTCGGATGAAGCGACTGCAGCCATGTTCGCCTTTCCCAAGGACATGGACCGAGTGCCCGCGGAAGCGAACCGCCTGGACAACCAGGTGCTGGTGCACCTCTACGCCCGCGAGTGGCGAAAATGGTCCTGAGGGGGATCCATCCACCGCCGCTGCAGGATTCCTTCCGGGCAGCCGCCCCGCCCCTCAGGGGTTTGATGGCCTGTTCATGAAGCGCCGGCTTTTCCTCGCCTCCGCCTCGGCTGCCGCCCTGCCCTTGGCCTGCGGCCGAAAACCAGAGTTCCCCTTTTCCGGCGAGCTGGTGGGCCCAGACCTGGCGCTGGGACACCGGTTGCAGAGGGACGGCTTCCCCGAACCCGACGGCTTCGAGCCGCTGCCGGTGCTCGTGGTGGGTGGTGGCATTGCCGGACTCAGCGCGGCATGGCGGCTGTCCGGCGGGGGCTGCGAGGACTACCAGGTGCTTGAGATGGAGCCGGAACCCGGCGGAACCTCCCGCTGCGGCCGTAACGAGGTGAGCCCCTACCCCTGGGCCGCCCACTATCTGCCCGTGCCGGATCGCGGGAATCACGCGGTGATACGGTTGCTGGAGGAGTGCGGCCTGGTTCGCGGGTACGACGCCCAGGGCGAACCTGTCCTTCCCGAGGAGGCCCTGGTGCGGTCTCCCGAGGAGCGGCTATTTGCCTATGGCCAGTGGTGGGAGGGGCTCTACCTTCGCGCTGGCGCAAGTTCCGAGGATGAACGGCAGTACCACGCCTTCTTCAAGGAAGTGGATCATTGGGCCGCCTTCCGGGATGGCAAGGGGCGCCCCGCCTTCAGCATCCCCCGGGCCCGCTGTTCCGATGCCCAGGTGGTTCGCGACCTGGATCGCGGCTCCTTCGCCACATGGCTTGACGAGCGGGGATTCGATTCCCCGCGACTGCGGTGGTTCCTGGAGTATGCCTGCCGGGACGACTACGGATCCCGCCTGGACAGCACCAGCGCCTGGGCCGGCCTCTTCTACTTCGCCGCACGGAAGCAGGGCCCGGGCGAGGATTCTCGGCCCCTCCTGGCCTGGCCGGAAGGCAACGGCCATCTAGTGGGCCACCTGCGGGGAGTTTGCGGGAGCCGCCTGCACTGCGGTCTCGCGGTCACCGCCATCCGCCCCGTCCGAGGCGGCCTGGAAGTATCGGCCTGGGATGCCGCCCGCGGGCGAAGCCTGGGGTGGCGCGTCCGACGGGTCATCTTCGCCGGGCCCCAGCATGTGGCGCGCTGGCTGATCCCCGGGCTGAGCGATGCCCGGCCTGCCAGCAGGCTCATCCAGAACGCGCCCTGGCTGGTGGCCAACCTGACCCTCCGCAACCGCCCTCGCGAATCCTCCTTCCCCCTGGCCTGGGACAATGTACCCCGGGACAGCGAGTCCCTGGGCTATGTGGTGGCCACCCACCAGAGCCTGCGCGACTACGGCCCCACCGTCTGGACCTGGTACCGGCCTTTCGCGGGACCCGACTGTGCCACCGAACGATCCCGCCTCCTGGCCATGGACTGGCAAAGCTGCGCGCGCATGGTCATGGCAGACCTCCTGCGCCTCCATCCAGGGCTTTCGAACCTGGTGGAGCGCCTGGATGTCATGCGCTGGGGCCACGCCATGGTGCGCCCGGCCCCTGGGTTGCTCTGGAATGCCGCATTTCTTGACCTGGCGGCTCCGTTCCAGGGCATCCATTTCGCGCATACGGAACTCAGTGGCATCGCCCTCTTCGAGGAGGCGCAGGATCATGGCCTCCGGGCCGCCGAGGAGGTGCTGGCCGCCCTGGGCCGCCCAGGCCGTAGCTGGCGCTGATCACGGTTCGGGGTTCGACCGCAGGGCAGCCGGAGTCAGCAGCATCCTCAACCCAAGCAGGATGGCTCCCACGAGGATGAAGCTGTCGGCAAGGTTGAAGGTCCAGTAGTGCCAGTGTCCGAATATGAAATCGAGAAAGTCCACCACTGCGCCACGCAGGATGCGGTCCACCCCATTTCCCAGTGCTCCGCCCAGGATCATCCCCAGCGCGATACGGTCCCAGGGGCGAGTCTCCGCCGCCAGCAGGAGGCGACCAAAGTAGGCCATGGCCACCACTCCTGCCAGCGTGAAGAGCAGGAACCGAAGGGTGTCCGGCAACCAGGCCAGGCTGCCGAAGATGGCGCCTCGGTTGAAGCCCAGGGTGAGATGGAAGAACCCCCGGATGACCGGCTGGGTTTCCCCTTCGGCCAGATTGTGCACGATCCAGGCCTTGGAGCCCAGGTCCAAGGCCAGTACGCAGGCCGGGAGCACCAGCCAGAGAAGACGGCGATTCATGCCACCACCGCGGCACAGCGGATGCACAAGGCCACATCGTCACCGATGCCGTGGCCGCCCTTGTGGTTCCAGCAGCGGGGACATTTGGTGCCCGAGTGGGGCGCAACCCCAACGAGGGGCGCGGCCTTGGCGCTGGGATCCACCTGGCGGGCGATGGACGACACCACCAGGAGGTCTTCCAGGGACTCGCCAAGGTCATCAAGCACCCGCCATGCAGCCGAGTCCTGCAGGGTGATTTCCACGGCCGCATCCAGGCTCGTCCCGATCGCCTTGGTGGCGCGATGGGGTTCCATCGCCGCCTGCACCGCCTCTCGAACCTCCCAGAGGCTTTCCCAGTCCCGGCCTTCCTTCAGCTCGGACGAGAAGCGGCCGGACTGGGGGAAGCGCTGCTCATGCACACTCCCGGAACATCCCGGAATCTGTTCCCAGGCCTCGTCGGCGGTAAAGGCCATCACGGGCGCCAGCAGGGTGCATATGCCCTGGACCAGTACCCAGCAGGCCTGCCGGCAGCTGCGACGGCGCGGCGAGTCCAGGGCATCGCAGTACAGGCGGTCCTTGATGATTTCGAAGTACCGGCCCGAGAGCTCCAGCTGGCAGAAGCTGAGGAGGGACTGGGTCGCGCGGTGGAACTCGAAGCGGGCATAGGCATCCCGAACCTCCGCAGTGGTACGGGCGAAGGCAGCAAGCACCCAGCGGTCCAGGGGCGCCAGGTCGGAGTCAGCCACTGCGTCCCGGGCCGGATCAAAGTCCGCCAGGGCTCCCAGCAGGAAGCGCAGCGTATTGCGGATTTTGCGATAGGCATCGGCACTGCGGTCGAGAATCTCCCGGGAGATGCGAATGTCCTCGCTGTAGTCGCAACTGGCCGTCCACCAGCGCAGGATATCGGCCCCCAGGGTCTTGAGAATTTCCTCGGGCGTGATGACATTGCCCAGGCTCTTGGACATCTTCTGTCCCTTGCCATCGAGCACAAAGCCGTGGGTCACCACCTGTTTGTAGGGCTTGGTGCCCGTGGCGGCGAGGTTGAAGAGCAGGGAACTGTGGAACCAGCCCCGGTGCTGATCCGAACCTTCCAGGTAGATGAACTGGCCGTAGTCATCGGGCCTCAGATCCGGGTGGGAGGCGCACACCACGGAGGCGCTGACACCGGAATCAATCCAGACATCCAGGATGTCCGTTTCCTTCTGGAAATCAGTGGACCCGCAGGGGCATCTGGCTCCGGGCGGCAAGAGGCTAGCCAGGGGCAGCTCGCTCCAGGCCTCGATGCCCCGCTCCTCAATGGCTGCGGCCGCAAGCTCGAAGATGGAATCCGCCACCAGGGGCTCGCCGCAGGTCGCACAGCGGAGCACCGTGATGGGGGTGCCCCAGGCCCGCTGGCGACTGATGCACCAGTCCGGCCGCCCTGCGATCATGGCCTGGATGCGGTTCTGCCCTGCGGCAGGTATCCACTGGGTTCCCTCGACTCCGGCAAGGCCCAATTCACGCAGGCTCTGGTGCTTGCCGGTCAGCTCCGAGTCCATGGTGATGAACCATTGTTCCGTGGCCCGGAACAGGATTGGGGTCCGTGTCCTCCAGCAGTGGGGATAGCTGTGGGTGATGGATTCCTCGTGCAACAGGCGGTGTTCGCGGCGCAGCCGATCCACCACGACGGGGTTGCAGTCGAAGATGTTCCTGCCTGCCAGTTCGGGATCGTTCACGGTGGGCAGGAACTTGCCATCGGGCCCCACCAGCTGCAGCAGCCCCAGATGGTGCGCCACATTGAAATCATCCACGCCGTGATCGGGGGCGGTATGCACCAGGCCGGTGCCGGTCTCCGCGGTCACATGGTCGCCAAGGAGCACAGGGCTGTCCCGGTCCAGCCAGGGATGGCGGGCGACCAGGGTCTGGAATTCGGTGCCCCTGCGGATTTCCATCGTGTGCAGCGCCAGGCCGAGCTTCTTCCCGAAGTCGGCCAGCAGAGGCGCCGCCACCAGGTAGAAACGATCCTCCGCCTTCACCACGGCGTACTCCAGGTCCGGGTGCATGGAAACAGCCAGGTTGCTGGGGATGGTCCAGGGAGTGGTGGTCCAGATCGGAAGGTACAGCGGTGTGGGCAGTTCCAGGCGGCGAGCCTCCGCATCGGTCACCGGGAAGGCCACCGTGATGGCGGGGCTTGTACGGTCGGCGTACTCCACCTCTGCCTCCGCCAGGGCCGTGCGGGCGCCATAACTCCAGTGCACCACCTTCAGCTTGCGCGTCACAGCACCGGTCTTGAACAGCTTGGCCAGGTACCGCACCGTTTCAGCCTCGTAGCGGGGGGCCATGGTCACATAGGGCTGTTCCCAGGCTCCCAGCACACCCAGGCGCTGGAAGGCGGTCCGCTGAGTGTCTATCCATTTCTGGGCGTATCCCCTGCACCTCTGCAGAAATTCCGTGCGGCTCAATTCGCGGCGCTTGGGCCCCAGGTCCTTTTCGACGGCATGCTCGATGGGCAGGCCGTGGCAGTCCCACCCGGGAACATAGGGCGATTCGTAGCCCTCCATGCACCGGGATTTCACCGTCACATCCTTGAGGATCTTGTTCAGCGCATGACCCATGTGGATGGCACCGTTCGCATAGGGCGGGCCGTCATGCAGGACCTCTCGGCCATTGCCCGCTCCGGCTTCGTTGTCGGCCTTGCGCCGAGCCAGGATGCGCTGGTACAGGCCTTCGGCCTTCCAGCGCTCCAGCCGCTTGGGCTCCCGCTGGGGCAGGTCGGCCTTCATGGGAAAGGCGGTCCTCGGAAGGAAGACGGAATGCTTTTTAACCGGAGCCTGTTCGCTCATCGGCGCCCTCGTGCGTCGGGGGGCGCACCCAAGCGCCCCGGGGTTTAACCTCCAGTTCACCACGGGAGCCCCAGGCCGGACAAGGGAAAGGACCCGGCGACCGGGCCCTGGATCCGTGCCTGCGGGCCTTCAGAGCTGGCTGGTGCAGTGCTTGCACCGCGTGGCTTTGAGAGGCACCTGTTCCAGGCAGGCGGGGCATTCCCTGGTGGTGGCGGTCATGAGCGGCAGATCCTCCTTTTTCCGGGTGAGCTGCTGGAGCAGTTTGACCAGAACCAGGAAAATGACCAGCGAGATGATGAGGAAGTTCACCGTGGCGCCCAGCACCGCACCGATCCGGAACTTGCCGACGATCCATTCCTCCCACTTGATGTTGGCGGGCAGCACATAGGTAACCAGGGGCATCACAATGCCATCCACGAAGGCCGTGATGATCTTCCCGAAGGCTGCGCCAACCACAACGGCCACGGCCAGGTCAATCACATTGCCCTTCATGATGAAGGCCTTGAATTCGTCTTTCAGGGACATGGCGATCTCCGTGTAGAAGGGCCGAAGACCAGTGATCCCCGGCGGTTTGCAAGAGTTGGAGGTGCACTGAGGAGCAGGAACAGAAGGGGCCGTTTCATGCTGATCGAAGGCCCTTTACCAAGGGTCACAGCCTGACCTGTTCGAACACACCTCCGCAAGGCAAATTTCACGACTGCCTTAGCTCGTTCTGCATTCTCTCGGTATCGCCTCGCGGCGATACGCGAGACTTCAACCCTGCAGAGCGGGCGCCACCGTCACAAGCGTCGCGCCGGTCTCCACCGTGGCGCCCTCCAGCACATGCACGGTCGCCACGGTCCCAGCCGTGCTGGCCTTCAGCTCGTTCTGCATTTTCATGGCTTCCATGATGAGGAGGGTTTGGCCTTCCTGCACGGGGTCGCCAGGGGCGGCGAGGAGTTTCACGATCTTGCCAGGCATGGGGGCGATGATGACGCCGCCCTGGGCGCCGGCAGCACCGGCGTCCGCCAGCAAGGCCCGGCGGGGATCCACCAGGGCGAATTCATAGGTCCCTTCGTAGAGGGTAGCTCGGTAGGCATGGCTTTCGGGGCCGGTGGATCTCGTCCCATCCAGGCGCACCTCGACCGAGCGTCCCTCCATGAGGATGGAGTAGCAACCCGGTTGCACTTCCAGGATGTCTACCGGCCGGCTGACGCCCTCCCACACCAGGTTGGTGACGCCATCCTGGTGCAGCAGTTCAACATCGTGCGCTTCCTTGCCAAGCATGAGGGTCCGTTTCATGGCACGCTCCCTATAACCGGTTGAACCGGCCCCACTGTTTCCAGGCCTCTGACCGGCCATCGGCGGTGCCCATCGGCTGCACCATGCGCCGCTCCTCAGACTCCATTTCCTTCACCAGGGCCGCGGCTACGGCGAATGCGAGGTCCGGCCCCTGCCCTTTTCTTTTCCAGAAGGGCTTGTCCAGCAGGCCGGTGTGGATCGCGCCAGCGCGGAAGGGCTCGAAACCCATCAAGGCTTCGTGAAAGGCGATGTTGTGGCGGATGCCACCAATCTGGTACTCGCCCAGGGCGGCCCGCATGCGCTCGATGGCCTCCCGGCGGGTCGGCCCCCAGGTGCTCAGCTTGCTGATCATGGGGTCATAGAACAGGGGGACCTCGGCGCCCTCATAGACTCCGCTGTCATCGCGTACATTGCGGCCGCTGGGCGTTCGCAGGAAAGAGATCTTCCCCGGGCTGGGCATGAAGTTCTTGTCGGGATCCTCGGCGTAGATGCGGCACTCGATGGCCCACCCGTTGAGGGGGATCTGCCCCTGAGTCAGGGGCAGGGGTTCCCCCCGGGCCACCAGGATCTGCCACTTCACCAGGTCCTGGCCCGTGATCCATTCGGTGACAGGGTGCTCGACCTGGAGGCGGGTGTTCATTTCCAGGAAATAGAAGTTGCG